>NZ_CAWNHY010000222.1:0-71418 GCF_963874335.1 Vibrio sp. V10_P2A27P122
AGATAAGTATGCGTAGTGTCGTTTTTGATAGATGCTAAGTAAGAAATACTAATAAAAAAAGGTCAGCGAATGCCAACCTTCTCACTATCAATTCTATTTATAGAATATCGAGTAGCTCTACTTCAAATACTAGAGCTGCAAAAGGAGGAATTGCAGCGCCAGCGCCACGCTCACCGTAGGCAAGATCTTGTGGAATATAGAGTTTCCATTTTGAACCCACAGGCATCAGTTGTAGTGCTTCTACCCAACCTTTGATTACACCTGTTACTGGGAATTCAGCTGGTTGACCGCGAGATACAGAGCTATCAAATACTGTACCATCAGTCAATTCACCGTGGTAATGAACACGTACTTGCTTGTCAGATGTCGGGATATCCCCCGTACCTTCTGTAAGAATTTCGTACTGTAGACCAGATTCAAGCACGGTCACTTCAGGGCGTAGTGCGTTATCTGTTAAGAATACTTCACCATCGGCGGCGGCTGCTTTGGCAGCTTCTTGGCGTAGAGATTCTGCACGCATGTGCAACTCTTGCAGTGCATTATTGATTTCATCAATTTCAATTGATGGCATGTCGCCTACTAATGCGGTTGCGATACCTGCGGCGATGGCGTCAACGTTAAGTCCTTCTAGACCACTACCCGCAAGTTGTTGGCCCATTTGTAGACCGATACCGTAGCTTGCTTTTTGCTCTACAGTGTCAAATTTTACTTCAGACATAAACAGTCACTCTTTTTATGTAAATAAACAAGTGCCAAAGGATATCAGTTTCAAGCATGGGATGAAATGCTAATGGGAAATATCCAATATTGAACCTTCAGGTTGTGACAAATCGCAGATCCCAAAGAAAAATGTTCAAGATTGTGTCAACGTTTACGTTATCGCCACCTTGGCTCTATACTGATCCCTCTTGAGTTTTTATACTGTAGCTCGACAGAAAAGGAGACGGGTTAAGATGAATCGTCGTCACAAGAAGAAACCGCAAACTGATTATTTAGCGTTTATCCAACAGAAGTGGCATGCATTCGATTGGCGTGGCCTTATTTTACGTGTTCGCACAGTTTGGCTGGCGCTGCCTAAGCTTCACCAGCGCGCTTTATTAGCGATCGTTCCAGTAGTGTGTTTGCTCATTATTATTCCTTTTCCTGAGCGAACAGAGCAGGCCGCTCTACCGAAAAGTAGTGAGCGTGTGGAAATCAGCATTAATACGGTTGGGTTGAGTGAACAAAAAACGCCTCAACAAACCGATCGTAAATCTGAGTTCTGGCGAGAGTACACGGTTAAAAACGGGGACACTTTGTCGCAGGTTTTTCGGGCAAATGATTTACCGATGTCTGATCTTAATGCCTTAGTCAAAATTGAAGGCAGTGACAAACCGCTCAGCCAAATTACCCAAGGCCAATTAGTTCGCTTCAAACTCGCGGCTGATGGGCAACTCGATATCTTGCAACTTGAGAAAAACGATCAATCAGTGATGTTTTTCAGGCGCTCAGATGGCGGATTTGGCCGTAGTAAATAACACGCTTTGATCAAGAGGGTTATTTACTTGCTGAGCTGCATGTCGATATGCGGGATATCATCTTCTAGATACATCGCCGACGTTTGTTGAAAACCATAACTTTGATAGAAGCTAGCAAGATAGTGCTGTGCACCAATTTCAATATCTTGATTGGGCCACAGCTTCTGGCATTCGGCTAATGCTTGCTGCATTAATTGGTGTCCAAGGCCATTTCCTCTCGCTTCTTTTTGGGTTGCAATGCGACCAATACTGACACTTGGGTAGCTAATCCCCGCAGGGAGTAAGCGCGCGCAGGCAACAATCTGCTGATCCTGTTCACCAATTAAATGAAAAACACCCGGCTGAATATCCTTATTATCCAATTCAGGGTAAGGACAGGTTTGTTCGACCACAAAGACATCGACGCGCAGTTTAAGTAGCGCATAAAGTTGATGAGTGGTTAATTGTGAGAATGAAAGACAGTGCCAAGTAATCATCGTAGTGCCCCTTTAAAAATGGATGTCGTTACTCTATCAAGCTTAAGTGCATGATTCATTAACAAAGGTTAAGAGTGAGCTACAAACTTGATGAATGATAAATAAAGATTCACTAGCCACACGAGGTTAAATAACGATAATAGGCGTTTAATTTTCGTCTAACGAAAGGACGGTCTCTTGAGTAATCTCTCTTTTTCAACGGTAAATCTACAACCAGAACTTCTTTCTAACCTCGATACTTTGGGATACACCAAGATGACGCCGATTCAGGCGTTAAGCTTGCCAACCATTTTGGCGGGTAAGGATGTGATTGGCCAAGGAAAAACAGGCTCAGGAAAAACAGCAGCGTTTGGTTTAGGCGTATTATCTAACCTCAACGTTAAGCGTTTTCGCGTTCAAGCTTTGGTGCTATGCCCAACGCGGGAGTTAGCCGATCAAGTCGCAACGGATATTCGTACACTCGGCCGCGCCATTCATAATATTAAAGTGCTCACCTTGTGTGGCGGCATGCCAATGGGGCCACAAATTGGTTCGTTAGAGCACGGTGCACATATTTTGGTTGGTACTCCGGGGCGTATTCTTGACCATTTAGACAAAGGTCGTATCGATCTCTCTGAACTCAATACGTTAGTGCTTGATGAAGCGGACCGAATGCTCGAAATGGGTTTCCAAGAAGCGCTGGATGCGATCATCAATGAAACGCCAACCAGCCGTCAAACCTTGCTGTTTAGTGCTACGTTCCCAAATCAAATCAAACAAATTGCGCAGCGGATTATGCGTGAGCCTGAAATGGTCAAAGTTGAATCCACCCATGATACGTCCAGCATTCAGCAATATTTTTATAAAGTAGAGGGAACAGAGGCGCGTGATCGCGCGTTAGAACTGCTGCTTTTACACCATCAGCCTGAATCTGCCGTGGTGTTCTGTAATACAAAGAAAGAAGTACAAAGTGTTGCTGAAGATCTACATCACAAGGGCTTTAGTGTGGTGGAACTGCATGGTGATTTAGAGCAGCGTGACCGTGACCAAGCTTTGGTGCAGTTTGCTAATAAAAGTATCTCCATTTTAGTTGCAACCGATGTGGCGGCACGTGGCCTTGATGTCGATAACTTAGATGCGGTATTTAACTTTGAGTTATCACGTGATCCTGAAGTGCACGTGCACCGCATTGGGCGTACTGGTCGAGCGGGCAGTAAAGGTTTAGCCTTTAGCTTCTTCAGTGACAGTGAAATGCACCGAGTGGCGATGATTGATGAATATATGGATATGCCCATCGAACCTGCTAAATTGCCTGATGCCAGTGCGCTAAACAACGCGCCTTATCAAGCCAATATGGTCACTATCCAGATTGATGGCGGTAAAAAGCAGAAAGTGCGCCCGGGAGATATTCTAGGGGCGTTGACCAGTAACGACGGTATTGACGGTCAATATGTCGGTAAAATTAACATGTTACCGATGCGCAGCTACGTTGCAGTCCATAAATCGGTGGCGAAAAAAGCACTGAAGAAAATGGAAAGCGGTAAGATGAAAGGACGCCAATTTAGAGCACGCCTTCTAAAATAAGCCCCTTCATTTAGAATTAAAGCCAGCGAACAACTCGCTGGCTTTTGCGTTTATGAGGGTTTTGAACTGACGGGTGTCGAGTCCAAATAAGCGCTGGCCTGCTCCTTACCCATGTATTTTGCCAGTGTATGCAGCGGAACTTGTTTCAAGTTCACTACAATTAAGCCATCTAACGCATTGTTAAACGCGGGGTCGACATTAAAACAGACGAGCTTGCCATTCATCCCTAAATATTGGCGCAGCAATACAGGAAGGCCCTTGCCATTTTCCATTTTTGCTAACACTTTCGACAGCAGAGAAATGCTTGCCAAAGAGGAGAGCAAGTTGGTTTGCCAAAATGTGTTCCCATTGCACCGTAGTGGAGTGGAAGGTGAAACCAAGGTTGCCTTTTCATGATCATAATGATGAATAGAGAGTGTGGCGGACATTAATTGTCGCGCGGTGTGGCTGTAATCGTTGCTAATGCTTACTGGGCCAAACAAGTGCGTATATTGTGGATGACGCGCGACAAACGCAGCAATACCTTTCCACAGCATTAACAGTGAGTTGAGGTTGCGCTGGTATTTCGAGGAAACCACCGAGCGGCCTAGCTCAATACTGGTATCGAGTGTGTTGATGAAGGCTTCATCATACTGAAATAAGCTACGGGAATAGAGCCCTGCTAACCCTTGCTTCGCTATCAGTTCATCCACTAACCCCAATCGATAAGCTCCAACAATTTGACGGTCTTTCTTGTGCCAAACAAAGAGTTGGTAGTAATGGCGATCATACTCATCAAGATCACAAGCTAAGCCGCTTCCTTCACCTACGGCGCGAAAACTCTCTTCACGAATTCGACCAATCTCTTGCAGTATGTGGGGCAACTGCTCGCTTGCGGCGCAATAGACAATCCAATCACCTTGCTCTAAGAGCTTGCTTTCGCTTGGCAGCGCGGCGAGATCTTGCTCAAGCTTCTCTACAATAAGCGCATCAATAATAGGAAGGGGCGATGTTACTAACTCTGGTGAGGATGGCGTTGCAGTGGGTGCTGCACTCATTAAATAGGTATTGAGACGCAGATAATGAACAATGTCCCGTTCTTGTTCAAATGCTTTTACTTCGGAATAGGGGATGGGATTGCCGATGGAAATTTCAATGTTGTGCGCCTGCTTATTCAGTAGCTCGCGGCCGAGCAATGCCGTTCGTAGTAGTGGATGAATTCGCCCCGCTTGATAAAACAGTGCGCTATTTTTACCATTAATAAAGATCGGGACGGTGGTGGCTTGGGCGCGTTTAACAAATTTGGCGACGGATTGACTCCATTCGATATCCGACAGTGTTTGCGATCCTTTGGGGTAAGTAGATACCTCACCAGCAGGGAAGATAATCAATAAGCCACCTTGAGCCAAATGAAGATTCGCATCTCGAATGGCTTGCGCATTGGTGCTGCGAGCACTTTTGCTATTGAACACATCGACACCGATAAAGAGTTCACTAATTTCAGGCAGGCGCTTTAGCAACTGATTCGCCAGCACTTTAATATCGGTGCGTACTGAACCAATTAAATCGGCTAATATCACCCCTTCAATTGCGCCCAGCGGGTGGTTAGCGACGATCACCACCGGCCCTGTTTGTGGAATGTTATCGATGCTGCCCAAAGCAAGGCGATATTCGATATTGAGTGCCGCTAGCGTGTAGCGCATAAACTCAAAGCAAGAGGGTTTGGCAGGACGCTGCTGATACAGTTTATCCAGTGTTGCAAGCCCAGAGGCCCATTCAACAATCGATTCTGCGACGCCAAATGGGGTGTGCCGCGGTAAACGAAAAGGACTGGCTAGCATAATCACACTCCTTTATTCAGCCACTGGTGCAATAAACCATCACCGTTTTTGAGATCACGTCGCACCAAAAAAGCCGCACACAACCAAACAAGACAAGCCATCGCAAATAGCAGGCCGCTATCATTGCCGACCACTTCTCCTACTTGGTTAAACTCTGGCATCACAATGCCAAGAGGCGTAAATAAATGAAAGAAAATCGCACCACTCATAATGCCGACGCTCATCAGTGCACCAAGGCCATGCCAGCGGCTAAACAGCAAAATAGAGGCTATCAGTTCAGCCGTTCCGATTAAATACCCGCCATATACAGCAAACCAACCGAGGCCAGACCACGCACCTAAGGTGCCAAAAATATAGTTGGTTTCGTAAGAGCCGGAAAACTTAAAGACAAGCGATTGAATAAAAACAAACGCAATCAAGATTGAGGGGAGATGCTGGCTAGCTTTAAACGTCATGGTGTGGCTCCTACTACTTAATTAAATTGGGCCAATTTTTATCGGCTTGTTGGATGTGCACCGCTTGGTTGGCATCCCATAATGTTTTGATCTTTTTGTCGTAATTGAGATAGAGCTTGTCGTCGACAATCGCCCATTGATTGGGATCTCCCGGAGCAAAATCGTTCTTTTCAGAGACGGCCCAAGCGCAGTAGCCGCCATACTGCGGCGCATATTGGTTAGGGTTATTCAGAAACAGTTCAAGGTTCTCTTTTGAAGAAAAATACCACTGCGCATTTTTATAAAGGGTCGAAAAATCGGAGGAGCCTTTTACTGGCTCTCCTTCGGTGAAGTAGGCGACGGTGTCATAACCACTCAGCGCTTTATTGCTCAGAAAGCTGGTGTAAATTTCATCCTCAGCGAGGCTCACGCTGCTGACAAACAGCAGTAATAGTCCTAGTAAACGTTTCATTGTTGATTCCTCATAAATTGGCGACCCAAGGTGTGGTTTTGTCGATCTCATCACGCTGCTGGTGGAGTGATGTCTCACTGAGCTGTAAGCAAGGTGAACCTGAGATATAGGTCATATACTGCTGCTGTTGTGTGACGCGTAAATAGGTAAAGCTAACGGTGTGCGCATCTTGACGATGCATACAGGGTGCCCAATGTGGATGGGCGACATGGTGGTGGGCGTGAAACTTTAGTCGCTGTTGCACACTATCTTCCTCGGCGATTAAAGCTTGATAGAGCTGCGAGCGGTAGTGTTGCACCTGTTCTAAATCGACACTGGATGAAAATAGAGGCGATTGCGTCACCGCGATTTGGCTCTGTTCACCATTCCACGCCAGAGCCATTACATTGCCTTGTACATCAGTTAAATTAGGGTCGAAAGCAAGCAAAGTGAATGGTGCAAATTGCTGAAGATTAAGCTGTGTAAACGCTTGGATAACCTTCTCGACACTGACTTGACTGGATAAATGCTTAAGCAATTGACCGCGGCTCACTAAGCGTTCGGCATCGGCTCCTTGGGGGGTTTTACCTTGGTAATTATTGAGCAAGCACAAAGCCAAACCGCATTCATTAAGGCTGATCCAACTGCCTTCACCGGCAGGATCAATCGGCATCAACACTTCAACACCAGCTTGCGTGTATTGTTTAGGCGGCAACGCTAATGGGCGGTTTTTTTGTTCATCACGGTTAAAAAACAGATGATAGCCGTGTTTGTCGAGTAACCAAGAAACTGAGCACATGTTATTGCCTCCGAATGAAGGAGGCCGTGGCTGGCGCTAAGCCGAAAGCGGCATCGGTTTCTACATGCAGCAAATGAGCGACCACTTTAGCCATCGCAAAATGGTGCTGTGCATGCAAAGTGGCGAAGCTTAACTCTCGCTCCCATGTTGATGAGAGAGAGCACACTTGCGTTTCCTGCAATGAGGTTTCAACAAGTACCGTAACGGATTTTTGGAGTGAGGCCGAGCACTGCGTTAACCATTGAATTAAATACTCAATTTCGGCCAAGGCCGCAGCGCGGGACGTCTCAACGAGGTGGCCCCGACGGCGTTGGTTGTAATCAATAGTGCTAGTTGAGTTAGCCAGCGCATGAAACAGATCCAACCAATGACGAAAATGTTGCCCCACTGAACTGGCGACAATTGGCGTGGCTAAGTGGGTGTAGTGCCTATCTTCTAACTGTTCGAGAAACTGGTGCGCTTGTTCCAGTGTTTCAATGCCGCCTTGGATCACGGGGGCATGATTAGGCTGCGATGCGCTTTGTTGTGAACTTGTGGTGATTGCAAACATATTTCTATCCCTATGATTGTTCTTATGGATAAGGTTAATCCGTGCTTGGGTAGTGTTCGGTTAAGGCCTTTTCTTTGCGCCAAGCGTTCAGCAGTTCAGCCATTTTGGGTGTTTGATGGCCTAACTTTCGCTGTTGCGCGCCAATGTCGAATAAGATTCGGTACTGTCTGAGTAAGGTCGAGAAGATCTCTCGCAGCGGTGTTTCTCTATCCCAAATATGAGCGGCTTCACTGCTTGCGCCATTGATTTCCAAAATCGTGAACTGTTCTCCAGCCATCAATTGGTGAATATTGGCAAACTTGATATCGAGCCGCCCATAGTGAAACCCGTCAACATTGTTAAAAATCTCATCTAACTTGTTGGTGAGAGCGCGAGTAATGTAACGGTTACCATTGCGGAAAATCGATCCGCGACTATGGCTGCCCGCAAAGGCGAGTTGAAACTCTTGCCCTGCTTCAAGAACCCAATCGAGCTTCTCAAGGTGGCGAGGAAAATAGAGATGAGGGAGTTGCCCTGCGCGTGGGCAGCGTTCAATTAACTGCTTTAAAGTGTGAATGCCATCCCCAGTGACAAACGGGGCGTATTTAAGCGTGATGGAAATAATGTTGCCTTGAGCCTCACCGGGATAGCGCACATAAAACACGCCAGCTTCAGCTTGATACGGCGCTTTTTGTTGCAGTAAAAAACGGGCGTTAATTGGGAATGATTGAATGTAGTCACTCAGTTGCTGTTCATTTTGCAGCAGTTTTACGCCTACGCCGCGGCAGCCTAAATCTGGTTTAGCGACAAGAGGGAAATCCAACGATGCTTGTTGCATTGCAGACAGAGCCTGTGCTGTTTGCTGCTGAGCGGTTTGATGGCTTTTCGTTCGGGTGATAAAGGGCGATATCCACTGCTGAGCGTATTCACCGGCTAGATTAAGAATGTCGTGTTTTGACTCTCCAACCATGCCGCTGAGCTTGATGCCGGGGTTTGCAATTAAGGGTAAGCCCCAGTTGCCATAACGCAGCCCTTGCAGCAGGCTTTGAATCACCACCGGAGTGTAGAAAAACCAACTGGGCAGAAATTCATAAGGAGAAATGCTGCGTTTGGTGTCTTGCTCTAAAAGCGGCATACCCGCGTTGATTTTGCCATGTGTAATGCAAGGTATTTCTAATTTGGCGTTCATGACAATCCTTTAGAAAATGATTTGTTGAGAAGACGATTAGTGAGCATTAATAGCCCAACCGCGATAGGAATAATGATCCATTGATAATGAGAGGACTGTTGCCAAACCTGACTCCCTAGGTAATAAAGCGTTGAAAAAACGATCAGTGTCCACAGTGCTGTGGCCGTCAGTACGGAGCACAGAAATAGCGCCAACGGAATAGAAAAAAAGCCGCTCAAAGTAAAGCCCACCGTTCTTAGGCCGGGGACAAAGCGAATAATAAACAGATTTAAAAAAGTATGATGGTGCAGTTTGCGACGGACGGTTCGAAAATGTTTATTGGTCAGCGCTTGATAACGAAGCGGACGAACGCGTTGTGCCACTTGGCCTAAGTAATACAAACCGAGATCGCCACTAACAATGCCGACAAAAATAGCCAACAACGCCAAGCCGGGGGGCATGAGATTTTGCAAAGCCAGTGTGGCGGCGGTGACAATAGCGACATCCTCTAACAAATAGGAAAGCAAAATTACGCCGATGAATAGTAAAGTCAGTGAATGACTTTCGGCTGTTAGAAAGGTTTGAATGTCGATAGCAAGCGCCACACTTCCTCCTTAGCAAATTATGATCAAGTATAGAATAAGGCGCTGATTGCGCTTTTATTCTCATTACGAGGACAAAGACCTGCCAAAGAATAGAAAAATTGCATGTTTGATGAATTTTTATAATTAAATTTAATCAAACTAATGTTTGAAAATTAAACAGAGGTTGTAACGAGCCTTAAATGAAGCGTGGATAGTCAAGAACCATCAAGATCAGAGTTAGGGTTGTCGAGCGGGAAATAAAAAACGCAGCGAAAGGCTGCGTTTGTGGGGTGAAAGCGCCTTAACTCATAGGCCTCTTTCAATCGATTTGAGTGGGGGTTTATTGGGTAAGGTCAATCTTGTAAACCGCAAAACCAACCTCATCGTTTTCCACCAAAGTCATTGGGTATTGGCCTTTCTCTTTGATGAACTGTGCTGCTTTCTCGCTTGGAGAGGTTTCAAAACGAATATCTAATGCAGTATTGGTTTTAATCGGAGCAAACGACCAGTTGTTATCAGCACTTGGCGTAACTTGACCTTTTTCTTTACTCACGCGCGAAATGTAGTTGGCGACGGCCGTGCGGTTTTCGTCGGGTGAGTCAAAGGCAACAAATTGTGCGCCAGTGCCTGCAAATTTATTGCTGTAAGCGCGGTAGTTATTGGTGGCGACAATAAAGGTCTGTTTTACATCGATAGGTTTACCTTGATAAGTTAATCCTACAATGCGCTCAGCATCTTTATTCGCCACTTTGCAATCACCATCGTATTTGGCAGGTTGAGTAACATCGATTTGGTAATTCACCCCATCCATCACATCAAAGTTATACGTGCGGAAATCAGCCCAATTGATCAAGGATTGTGGTTGAGTGCTGTGCGGATCAATCTGATTAAACTGCCCCGCGCTGCATTCCAACCACTCCTTCACTTCTTTACCCGTCATTTTCAGCGCGACTAATGTATTAGGGTAAAGATAGAGATCTGCTGCGTTACGAAATGTCAGTTGGCCAGCTTCGACTTCGGTGAAACCGGCAGGATCATCTTTACGGCCACCAACTTTGAAAGGGGCTGCGGCCGATAACACCGGCAAACCATCAAGATCAGGGTCGCCTTGAATAAAGCGTTCCACATAATCTTTTTGTGCAAGGTTAACGATTTGCACGGTTGGGTCATCTTGCACCAAGGCTAAAAAGCTGTACATCACATCATTCGCTTGGCCAATCGGTTGATTCACGAAATCTCGCGTGCCTTTATGGTCCGACTCTAAGGCTTTCACTATGCCTGTATCGGCTGCTGCCAATGATTTCTTATTGGCTTTATCGAAGATTGGGCGAGCTTGGGATTGACCATTCACGACTGACCATTGGCCATCTTTGCTTTGCAAAGTCAGATCCATCACACCAACATGGCTACCCCAGCGCCCCGGCATGACAGCGGTTACGCCATTAATGGTGCCTTTAGTCACATCTGCTCCTGGCAGTTTGGCAAAATCTTGGCTAGGGAATACCGCGTGAGAGTGACCAAAAGCAATCGCGTCAATGCCTTCTACTTGGGTGAGGTAGTAAACCGAGTTTTCTGCACCAACGGAATATGGGTTAGCTGAGACACCAGAGTGCGGGATTGCCACGATCACATCGGCACCCTCTTTTTTCATCTGCGGGATCAGCTCCTCGGCTGTTTGCTTGATGTCTTTGGCAAACACTTTGCCATCCAGGTTTTTCTTATCCCACACCATGATTTGTGGTGGGACAAAACCAATGTAACCCACTTTAATTTGGTGCTCTTTGCCATCGGTATCTTTGAACGTGTGCGTTTTAATGAGATAGGGATTGAAGAGGTGTTTGCCCGTTTGTTGGTCATAGACGTTGGCATTGACATACGGGAATGCGGCGTCGTTAATACTCTCCTTTAAAAAGGACAAACCGTAGTTAAATTCATGGTTACCAATGTTACCCACATCGTAGCCGAGCTGATTCATCGCTTTGTAAACTGGGTGAACCTCACCAACCTTGATGCCTTTGGCGGCCATATAGTCGCCCATTGGGCTACCTTGGAGCAAATCACCGTTATCGACCAAAATGCTGTTTTCGACTTCGCTGCGCGCTTGCTTCACTAACGTCGCCGCACGAGATAAACCAATTTGGTTCGATGGTTTGTCTTTGTAGTAATCGTAATCCATCACATTTGTGTGAATATCGGTCGTTTCGACGATACGCAGTTTAATGGTGTCCGCCATTGCTGGGCCAGCCATTGCTAACATACCGCTCAAAATCGCGATGGAGAGAGGTTTCACTGCCACTTTCATTGTGTACTCCAGTTAGGGGTAGGGAACAAATAACTCGTCTAATGTAACAAAATCTTATGAAACGATGATTTCAATGAATATCAATTTGTGATGTTACGCGTTAACTCACCGGCATTCTGTCGACAAGATCTCATCATTGATTGGCTTTTAATCAGAGAGATAGTCACTTCTTATTCGGAATTATCCATTCCCTTATCAGCTTTTGATATAAAAAATGAAATTTTAGAATTTCAGGTAATATGAAGAGCCCGCCATAATGCATCCATGAATTAAGTTATGGATAACAACAATGAGTACGACGGAAACCATTTCTCAGTTGCCAATCAAAGGGCCGCGCTTAGTTGCGGTCAACAATAATGCTTTGGCAAGTAGCGCTCCATCGTACGTCAAAAGCCAATTGACCTGCGGTGAAGTGGCTTTGATTGGTGCAGGGCCGGGCGACCCAGAACTGCTGACGCTCAAAGCGTTGAGCTTTCTACAACAAGCTGACGTGGTGTTGTACGACTACCTAGTGTCTGATGAAATTATGGCGCTGGTGCCGAGCGATACCATCTTAGTCTGCGTGGGTAAGCGCGCTGGACACCATAGTGTTCCTCAAGAAAAAACCAATCAATTGCTGATCGATTTTGCGCAGCAAGGTTACAAAGTCGTGCGTATTAAAGGCGGCGATCCGTTTATGTTTGGCCGCGGTGGTGAAGAGTTGGAAGTGCTGTTTGATGCGGGGGTGAAATTCCAGGTGATCCCCGGTATTACAGCGGCGGCAGGCGCAACGGCCTATGCGGGAATTCCACTGACTCATCGCGATTATGCGCAATCCGCTCTGTTTGTCACCGGTCACCTTAAAGCGGAAAACGATGACATGGATTGGTCAACACTGGCACGTGGTAATCAAACCTTAGTCATTTACATGGGCTTGATGAAGTCGAGTTATATCCAGCAGCAGTTGATTGAACATGGACGCCAAGCCAACACACCAATCGCGATTATTGAACGCGGTACTCAGCGTTCGCAAAAAGTCTTCAAAGGGCAGCTCAGTGACTTATCACAACTGGCGGCGCGGGCGCAGGCTCCGGCCTTGATTGTGGTGGGCGAAGTGGTGGCGCTGTCGGAAAAACTGCATTGGTTTGGTGAACAACCCGCGCAGCAAAACCAAGTGAATTACGCCTGATTGCAAGGCTAGTCAGTTAGTTCCAACTCAATACTCAAACCAATTTCTCATTGCACAAGGCTCGCAATGCGAGCGAAAAGGAAGCATGCAGATGGATCAACAACGCTTAACCCATTTACAACAGCTCGAAGCCGAAAGTATTCATATTTTACGTGAAGTGGCCGCTGAATTTGATAACCCAGTAATGATGTATTCGATTGGTAAAGACTCTTCGGTGATGCTGCATTTAGCGCGCAAGGCTTTTTATCCGGGGAGAATTCCCTTCCCACTACTGCATGTGGACACCGATTGGAAATTTCGTGAAATGATCGAATTTCGTGATCGTATGGCGCACAAGTATGGTTTTGAGCTTTTGGTACACAAAAACCCAGAAGGGATCGCGATGGGGATCAGCCCTTTTGAGCATGGTTCTTCAAAGCATACTGACATCATGAAAACCCAAGGTTTAAAACAAGCGTTGAACCAATATGGTTTTGATGCTGCTTTTGGTGGTGCGCGTCGTGATGAAGAGAAATCACGCGCGAAAGAGCGTGTTTATTCTTTTCGTGACAAGAACCACACGTGGGATCCGAAGAACCAGCGTCCGGAGCTATGGAAAACCTACAACGGCCAAATCAATAAAGGTGAGAGCATTCGTGTTTTCCCATTGTCGAACTGGACTGAATTGGATATTTGGCAATACATCTATTTGGAAAACATCGAGATCGTACCGCTGTATTTATCGGACATTCGCCCAGTTGTCGAACGCGATGGGATGCTGATCATGGTCGATGATGAGCGGATGAAGCTGCAACCTGGAGAAGAAGTTCAGCACAAGAGTGTGCGTTTTCGCACGTTAGGTTGTTATCCACTTACTGGCGCAATTGAATCAGAGGCCAATACGCTAACGGGCATCATTGAAGAGATGCTGGTGGCCACTTCCAGTGAACGACAAGGCCGCGCGATCGACCACGATCAATCAGGATCGATGGAATTGAAAAAACGCCAAGGTTATTTCTAAGCCTCTAAGGAAAGATTATGAATAGTGCAGTTCAGGCTCAGCTTTCTGAGATCGGTATTGAAGCTTATCTCACGCAACACCAGCACAAATCGTTACTGAGATTTCTGACTTGTGGCTCAGTTGATGATGGAAAAAGTACCTTGATTGGTCGTTTGCTTCATGACACAAAACAGATTTATGAAGATCAACTGGCCGCCGTCCATTCCGATAGCCAGCGTGTTGGCACGACGGGCGAGCGCCCCGATTTAGCTCTGTTAGTTGATGGCCTGCAAGCGGAACGTGAGCAAGGGATCACCATTGACGTGGCGTATCGCTATTTCTCTACTCAAAAACGCAAATTCATCATTGCCGATACTCCGGGGCATGAGCAGTACACGCGCAATATGGCGACAGGCGCATCCACTTGCGATCTCGCGGTGATTTTGATCGATGCCCGTAAAGGCATTTTGGATCAAACGCGTCGCCACTCATTCATTGCTAATCTGTTAGGTTTGAAGCATTTTGTGGTGGCGGTGAATAAGATGGATCTGGTCGATTACTCACAAGAGCGTTTTGAGCAGATCCGTCAAGACTACGTGGAATTTTCAAAGCATCTGCAAGGTGATACTGATATTCAGATCATCCCGCTTTCTGCTCTGGAAGGGGACAACGTGGTCGAAGCAAGCCAACATATGCGTTGGTATCAAGGCCCATCACTGCTGGAGCTGCTTGAAACGGTGGACGTTGATCAGCAAAAAGGAGCCGGTGAGTTTCGTTTTCCAGTGCAGTATGTGAACCGACCGAATCTCGATTTTCGCGGTTTTGCTGGCACGATTGCAGCGGGCAGCATCAGCGTTGGAGATGCAATCACTGCACTTCCGTCTGGAAAAACATCCACCGTGGCACGTATTGTTACTTTCGATGGAGATTTGCCGCAAGCGCAAGCAGGCCAAGCGGTGACGTTAACGCTCAGCGATGAAATTGACATCAGCCGTGGTGATCTTATTGTGCTGCAAGGAGCGCAGGTTGAATCAACTAACCATCTATTAGCCGATGTGGTCTGGATGACAGAACAACCACTCAAAGCCGGGCGTGAATACAACATCAAAATTGCGGGTAAGAAAACTGTCGGTCAGTTGCAAGCGGTGCGTCACCAGTACGATATTAATAATTTATCGAATTATCACAGTGAAGAGTTGCCGCTCAATGGCATTGGCTTGTGTGAATGGTCGCTAACAGAGTCGATCGCGCTGGATAAATACTTAGACAGTGCCAATACTGGCGGTTTTATCATCATCGATCGCCTGACGAATGTGACGGTGGGAGCGGGCTTGGTTCGAGATAGTTTGCAAAACATCACTCATGCTCAAGGCGCCCATTCTGCATTTGAAGTGGAATTGAATACCTTGATCCGCAAGCACTTTCCACACTGGGAAGCCAAAGATCTTCGTCAGTTACTCAAGGCTTAACTGTGGTGATTCGGTGGGAGGGATTGCCGCTTACAGCGTCCCTCTATTGGCTAGTTTGAGACAAAAAAGGATTGAGTAATGAGTACGAATTTGGCCAATAAAGATGAAAATGTTGTCTGGCATCAGCATACGGTGGATAAGTCGTTCCGCGCCAATTTAAAACAACAACAGCCAGCAGTATTGTGGTTTACGGGGTTGTCAGGGGCGGGAAAATCAACCATTGCTGGTGCGTTGGAACAGCGTTTAGCTCAACTCGGGTATCACACCTATTTACTCGATGGGGATAATGTACGCCACGGCTTGTGCAGCGACCTTGGGTTCTCAGAGCAAGATCGGCGAGAAAATATTCGCCGTATTGGTGAACTCGCGAAGCTGATGGCCGATGCTGGGTTAATCGTGTTATCAGCATTCATTTCACCGCATCGCGCTGAGCGTCAATTAGTGCGCGATATGCTGCCACAAGGTGAATTCATCGAAGTGTTTGTCAATACCAAGTTGGACGTGTGCGAGCAGCGTGACCCGAAGGGGCTGTATAAAAAAGCGCGCGCTGGTGAAATCAGTAATTTTACGGGCATTGACTCTGAGTATGAGTCGCCGCAAAGCCCTGAGATCGATCTTGCGGCTGGCGAAAAAAGCATTGATGAGCTGGTGGAAATTTGCCTAACAGCGCTGCAAGTGCGAGCGATTATCGCCTAATGTAGAAGAGGGCTCATCAGCTTGAGCCCTTTATTTTTTGAGGCTAGACGGCGTGATGAAAAGAGCTGCTGGCAACTTCGGTGTGGACAGTGAATTTCTGGCTAAGCACCGCCAACATCTGATCGTAGTACTGCATATTCGGTTTATTACCCAGTAGCTTACACAGCTCATTGCCAGTGGGACTGAAACGGTAATAGAGCAGCCTTACCCCTTTACTCATCGATTGCAGTGACAGATTCTTGCCTTGATAGGTCAACAGCAGTGCCGGTTCAAGTTCAATTTCTCCAGATTCCAGTTCAGTGGCATGCAGTAAGCCAAGCTCGATCAGTACCAACAGGCTCGAATAGGGTAATTGGAAACTACCCATATTGATGACAAATGTGCTGATGCGCTTCCCTAAACTAAAAATACCGTTAGTAGCACGAATGCCGACCAACAGCTTGCGGCTGTTATCGCTACCAAAACAGCAGGCTAACGCTGAGGCTTTTTGGAGTATCTGCGCCTCTTTTGGTGTCATGTCTTGTAATACTTGCAGTGCTTTCATTGAGGTTGAACCGGGGTTGGTCACCTCGCGTTTGAGTACTTGCGCCCAAAGTCGCTGCATCGAAGAGTTGTGGATGTCTTGCGCCATATCGAAAAAGCGGTGTAACCAATCTTGATCAGGCTCTCCCGCGGTCTCATTTTTACAAGAGATATGCGCCAGTTTGACGATCTGCTCTAGGTTTTTTTGTCGCTGTTCTTTACGTTGCTGTTCTCTAAATAAGGCGCGATCAAGCGAGGTTTTTTCTGGCGGATCCGTTTGTAGCAGCGCATCTAAGCCGTGATATTGAGCAATATTCAAAATGCGACTACCACTGTCTTTGATATAGCTCGATTTTTTTTCGTGGCTTTGACCTGAGTTGGCTTGATGTTCAATCACTACAGGGTTGTTGGTATCTGCCATTTTATGTCCGCTTCAATCACCCATTTCATTCATGGATTAAAATGTAACGTGTAACGCATTTTCCATCTAGGAAAAACATTCGTTCTAGATCATAAATTTGCGCTATCCCTAATGATAATAACTTGTTAAAATTGTTATCGGAATTTGTGGGGCGCTTATGAAGTGTTGGAAAGAAAATAGACTGAAAAAGCACCTATCGATTACTTTACTATTGTTGATATATGTCGCTTTGCTAGCGTATTTATCTAAATATATCGTTTAGTTTAGATGAATCAATAGGTTGCTATTTTGTTAACTACATGTCGTCGTATTCTTCGATCGCAGTGCCTTCGATCACATACGCTGTTTCGGCCAGATCGTGGCTAACACTTTCGGTTTTCAGTGTCCCAATCAGATAAATTACATCCCAGAGCTGCTGGATTGGAGCACCTTGCGGATATTTCACATAAATAATTTGATTTGGTGGCGGTGGCGGCACGTGAATGCATGCGCCAAAGTAGGGCACCAGTAGAAACTCAGTAACGTTATTGGCGTCACCTTCCAGTGGGATCACAAAGCCGGGTATTTTGACCACGCTGCCATTGAGCTCTTTTCTAACCCCGCCGATTTTTGATTGTGCAGCCGTCATTTCGCCATCATGGTTCAATGCTGGCATGCCATCGGCGTTGAATTGGTTACGTTCGTTCTCGGGGATCAGATCGATCCAATCGAGCGTCAGTACTTGCTCATTACTTTGTGCGTACATCGGTAACAAGCCTGATAGCAGCAGCGTGCTGATAAGCAGTAGTTTTTTCATCGTTAAGTCCTAAATTCGAATGGTCATTCCATCGCTAAGTGATTGTCTATAGGCGCGTAGAGCCGGGATAACACCAATAATAATGCCAGCCAGCTGTACATAAGCTAATAATTGCCACTCATAGCCGCTTAAGGTGCTGAGTGTGATTTGAATGCCATAATGCTGCGCAATAAAAGGTTGCGCCAGTGCGAGCAGTGAATATAACCCCGCTAATCCAACGCAGATGCCAATGAAGGTCAGCGTCGTCGCTTCGCTGATAAGCAGAGCAAAAATATGTTTAGGTTGTGCACCCATGGCGCGCAGAATCGCCATTTCACGGCGTCTTTCCTGCAAGCTTGTCAGTAAGCTGCTGAGCATACCAAGTAACCCTGCCGCCACCACAAAGACCGACACCGCCATTAAAGCTTGTTCTGCTATTGACATCATACCCCACAGTTCTTGCAGAGCGACGCCGGGCATAATGGCGCTCAAAGGTTCTTGGCGATAGTTATTGATTTCACGTTGCAGTGCAAAGGTTTGAATTCTCGATTTTAAACCGATCAACATGGCGGTGATCTGCTTGGGTTGAAAGTTGTGTTGTTCAAGTTGCTCTTTGGATGGTGAATTGCCTAAATGCGCACCCGATTCCCAACCCACGTGAATGGCTTCAATCGCTTCTAATGAGACATGCACCGTTTTGTCTACGGGCGTTCCCGTTGGCGCTAAAATGCCCACCACTTTAAAGGGGAGGTTGTCGTGGCGGCTAAAACCCACATCGCTTATCCCATGCGCAATAATGATGTCACTGCCAATATGGTAACCTAAGGTTTCGGCGACATCTGAACCCAATACCGTTTCAAATAAACCATGAAACTCAGTGCCTTGAGAGAAGGTGAGTGGTTGCTTACTTCCATATTTGAAATGCTCGAAATAATGGTGATTAGTGCCCATAACGCGAAACCCTTGGTGTGAATCACCCAAGGAAATGGGGATCGCCCACTTGACGCTGCGATGCTCACTGAAGGCTTGGTAGCTTTTCCAGTCGATATTATTGGTGGCATTGCCAATTCTAAATACCGAATAGAGCAGCAAGTTGACTTGTCCAGAGCGGCCGCCGACGATTAGATCCGTCCCTGAAATGGTGTTGGCAAAGCTCTCTTTAGCTTGAGTTCGAATGCGTTCAACCCCCATTAACAGAATGACTGAAATGGCAACCGTCAGAATGGAGAGTAGTGCTGTGGTTTTGCGGTTAAGTACGCTTTTCCACGCCAGATTGGTAATTACATTCATGCTGTCACTCCTGCCTGATTCAATTGAGGGAGGTAAACTGCGCGGTCAAATAAAGCTTCTAAGGTGGGATCGTGGCTCACAAACACCAGCGTTGAACCTGCCCGATTCGCCTCTTCCAATAACAGTTCGATAAACGCGAGTCGATTGTCGTGATCCAGCGCCGAGGTTGGCTCATCGGCGATGATCAGCTTGGGTTCTCCAATCAGTGCTCTCGCCGCCGCGACACGCTGCTGCTGGCCAATACTCAGTTCGATAACCGGTTTAGTCAGTAGTTCAGGTGCAAGATGTAGGCGAGTGAGTAACTGTTTTGCTTTCTCAATCAGATCGCCTGCCACATTCTGCTTGCGAGTGCTGGAAAAATGGCAAGGTAGCGTAACGTTTTCAATCACTGAGAGATAAGGCAATAAATTAAATTGTTGGAAAATGTAGCCAATGTGATCGGCTCGAAAACGATCCCGTTGACGGGAAGTTAACGTCGACAGGTTGGTGCCTAAAATAGAGACCTCCCCTCGTTGTGCTTGGTTGATCCCAGTCAGCAAGCTCAGTAAGGTCGATTTGCCACAACCACTTGGCCCTTTAATAAAAAGGTGCTCTCCACGTTTTACACAAAGATCCTGGATAGATAAGGCTGGTTGTGAGCTATTCGGCCAACGAAATTCGACCTCTTTCAATTCAATGACAGACGTCAGCGATAGAATATGCAAATCACTCATTGTGAATTCCTTTAACGACAATGAACCTAGAGTAAGTGTGTGCTTACTCTAGGTTGTTGCTTATACGCCTTAAAACGTAATGCGAGTGCTGTTTGTTTTCAACTCAGAGGCAGATTGTGCTTTGTCTGTCAGTACATTGGCAGAGATTGTTTGGGTATTTGGGAACAAGTTAAACCATTGCGTGTCGAGGTACTGCAATTGCGGCATGTTATCGCAGTGATATTGGTACTGAATCGTGAATTCACCGTGACCACTGTGCTCGCCTTCATCATGCACATCTTTTTTATGGTCATGGTGTGCGTGTTGAGCATCTTTATCTTGATGTTTATCATCATGTTTTTCATGATGGTCGTGGTCGTGGTGCTCACCATTTAACGTATGGGCGATACGACTTTCTTCTAAATGACACTTGGCCGGAGCGGGCAGTTGGAAAATGCCATCGGCGTGGCTGAACTGCTCCAGGACTTTATTTAAGCGCTGTTGTTGTTCATCATTTTGTGGTGCATGTTCAAAGCCGACTACATCAGAGCCGGGGGCGGTGATTTCAATCAGTAAATCTTGCCCATCTTGAGCAATATTGAACTCGACGTGGCCATGTACATGAGCCTCATGTTGGCGAAACTCTTCATTTGCCAGTGCTGGCGTGCTTAAGATTAGGCCGATAGAGAGAGCGAGTTTACGTTGGATAAACATTGGGTGATTCCTTTTAAACATCAAAATAGCCCTTAGCGCGTTGGCTTTGGGTAACAAATCATAAATAACTAGATAAGACGTCTAAAAGTGAGGAGGCGAGCGAGCAAGATAAGCGTAATGAACTGAGGGGCGACGCTGAGTTTTCTCTACTGATGATCGAATTTCGCTGCCACTAACGGCAGGAAGGATAGGCAGCGCACTGCTTAGACCATTTTGAAAGCCAGAAAAAAGTTGGCAATGGTGCTGCGCGTGATGTGCAGGATTAGTATCGAGGTGATGATCTACATAAGCGACATTCAACCATAGCATCAGCAGCATGGCACATAATGCAATGCTTTGAGCTCGGTAATGGGGGCAACGTAGACGGGTAAACATCAAACCAATACAGTAGTAAAATGATAATTGTTATAATATAACAATATTGTGAGAATAAAGCGTACTCTTATTTTTATAAAAGCACCTTTCACCACGATATGTTTAGCAAAGGCAGCCGTGTTATCGGCCACCTAAGGTTATTATAAATTCTGTTTGATCAAGCCTAAAACCGTTTGAATTTCCTCATCACTCAATGCACCTTCCTTAACAAACAGTACCTTACCTTGCTTATCTTGAACGATGATCGCTGATGATTCCTCTTTTAAATCCCACGCTTTGGCTACATTTCCCGCTTCATCTAGCACCATGGAAGACCACGGAAACTCTTTCTTGCTGTCTTGAGCGGAAGATTTGACAAACGATCCTGTGCCCCAAATCGCATCATCTTGGTTGATGATCGAGGTGGTTTGATAACTTTCTGCGGGAAATTGTGCGGCCGTAATGGCGGCCATCAATGGTGCATTTAACGCTTTAGCACTGCTGCGACCAGCAATGGCTTGAATGACGCGCACTTTGCCTAGCAGTTGGCTGGTATCCCAAGTTTGAAAGGCCGTTTTATCATCTTGTAGGATGATTTCACCATATTTTTCCACTGAAACATCAGCAACTTGCTGACCTTGGGTAATGTTGTGTGCCATGGCAAGCGCTGGACAGCAGGCCATTAGAATGGCGATCACTCGTTTACTTTTCATTGTAGGGGTCCCTTTTAGTTGAGCAACAAAGGTATAGCATAGAATCAATAAAACCACGAAAAGAGGCCATTAAGCGGTTAACAAAATGCTAACAAAGCCTCAATTCTACACGCTTTATTCGCTGAGCTGGGGTGGGAAGCAGATGCCTGTTCCTCCTAACCCACAATAACCATTCGGATTTTTAGCTAAATATTGTTGATGATAGCTTTCGGCGTAGTAGTAAGGACCAGCGGGTGCAATTTCGGTGGTAATTAAGGCTCGTTGACTGGCTGACAACGCCTGCTGGTATCGCTGCTTTGAGGCTTGTGCTATTTGCTGTTGCTGCTCTGAATAGGTATAGATGGCGGAGCGATACTGAGTGCCTTTATCGTTACCTTGACGCATGCCTTGGGTCGGATCGTGCTTTTCCCAAAAATGACTTAATAGATTTTCTAATGGCAAGCGCTGTGGATCAAAGATTACGCGTACCACTTCAGTATGGCCAGTTTCACCACTGCATACTTCTTCGTAAGTTGGGTTTGGGGTAAAGCCGCCAGCATAGCCTACTGAAGTCGACACCACACCATCGAGTTGCCAAAATAAGCGTTCAGCGCCCCAAAAACAGCCCATACCAATCACTATTTGTTGCTGATGCTCATTAGGCTGCTCAGTGATGTTGCTGTGGTTAACGTAATGAATTTCCTCCACTGACATAGGGGTTTCTCGTCCTTTCAGTGCTGTTTGTGCGCTGACCATTGTTTGTTTATTGAGCATGAGCTTTCCTTTTGTGTACCGATTTTTGGCTTTATTTATTGTTGTTGAGCCACTGTTTCACATTCAGCCCGAATAATTGACTGATTTCATACAGACGGAGCTTGCTATTGGCGGTATGATTTCCATCCATTAACGATCTGTTTACTCAACTGTTCCTTTAATTAAGCATGAGACGAAAATCATTACCAGTTCTATTCACGATGCTACTTATTTCCACTTCGGCGTATGCCAAGGTGGCGTTAACCATTAATGGTTTAGAGGGTGAATTAGAAAACAACGTTGAAGCCTATTTATCGTCGATTCCAGAGAGCGACTATTCAACGCATCTTCGTTTTCAATCTCGTTTAGAGAAAAGCATGACGGAAGCGCTTGTCGCGCTGGGTTACTACCATCCTCAATTTGAGTTTGTGGTGGTGAGCGATGAGCAAGAGCTGATGGTCAATATCAATCCTGGACCGCTAACAACCATTAAAGAGATGGATGTGGTGATTAGCGGGGAAGCTGAATCTGATGCTGATTTTGCCAATCTCATTAACCGCAATGCCCTTAAAGTGGGCGCGGCGGTTAATCATGGCCAGTACGATGCTTTGAAATCGGGTATCCGTAACTTAGCGTTGCAAAAAGGTTATTTTAACGGGAATTTTGAATTAAGCCGTTTGGAAGTTGCGCCAGAGTTGAATGAAGCTTTCGTACGCCTTCATTTTAACAGTGGTATTCGTTACCATTTTGGTCCTTCGCTCATTACTGGCAGCCAAATTGAAGATCAGCGAGTTCGCTCGCTTCAGCCCTATAAAACCAATGATCCTTACCTTGTTTCCAAGGTAGGGGAATATAACCAAAACTTATCCAATACCGATTGGTTTTCCTCTGTTTTTGTTGAACCCGATCTTAGCCAACTGGAGAACGGTCGCGAACTGCCGATGAAGGTTTCCCTTGCACCGCAAGCTCGAAATCAGCTTGAAACCGGTTTAGGTTACTCAACGGATGTGGGAGTGCGTGGTTCATTCAAGTGGAAGAAACCTTGGGTTAACAGCCTCGGCCACAGTTTTGATAGCAGCTTCTCCCTTTCTGCCCCAGAGCAGACCATTACCGCTGGCTACAAAATACCGCTAGAAGATGTGCGGCGTGAATATTATCGAATTCAGTATGGAATGAAGAATGTCGATAACCGTGATACGAAGAGTTTGGAGTCTAACTTATCGTTTGAACGCCACTGGCTGCGTGATGGTGGTTGGCATCGAACCCTATTCGTTCGTTATTTGATAGAAAACTACGAACAAGGTTTGCAAAGCGATGTCGGCCAGTTTGTATTACCGGGAGCGACCTATTCTCGTACGCGTGTTCGTGGTGGTTCAATGCCGATGTGGGGCGATAAACAGAGCATCACACTTGAGTATGGCGATCCAAATTTCGTCTCTGAAACGCGTGTGGTGCGGTTGTTGGCGGGCACGGCTTGGATACGCAGCGCTGGGCAAAACCATCGTGGTTTATTGCGTTTAGACGGTGGCGCAAACTTCAGTGAAGAGTTTGACAAACTCTCGCCTTCTCTGCGCTTCTTTGCTGGTGGCGATAACAATTTACGAGGGTATAGCTATCAATCTATCTCACCTAAAGATGCCAGCGGCGCACTGACTGGGGCCAAATACATCGCCACCAGTTCGTTGGAGTATCAATATCGCTTGGTTGGAAATTGGTGGGGCGCACTGTTTGTCGATTATGGCGATGCCTTTAATGACTCGCCGGATTGGAAAACTGGTGTGGGGGCTGGGATTCGCTGGGCTTCTCCGGTTGGACCGATCCGCTTAGATTTTGCATGGGGGCTCGACGCCAATCCCGGCGATGAATTTCAGCTGCATTTCACCTTGGGGCCTGAACTATGACCAAAGTGATGTTGAAGATAACCAAATGGGCATCGGCGATTTTATTCACCTTGTTGGGCGCGGTATTTATTGCACTCGCAGCCTTGTTGTTTACCAACTCAGGGCTTAACGGCCTATTGTGGGGAGCACAAAAAGCGCTGCCACAACTGCAGGTTGCCAGCGCTCAAGGTGCCATTTTTCCACGTTTCACGCTCAACCAAGTCACCTTTTCCGATGAGGCATTAAAGCTCGATCTCGATGTGCAGCGAGTGACATTAGCCATAAGTGCTAGCTGCTTATTGGAGCCTTCAATTTGCTTAAATGAACTTGCGATCAGTGGATTAAGGCTGGCACTGCCAGAGCTTCCCCCTTCGACGCAAGGTGAGTCTTCGTCTGCCTCTGATCCCATTACGTCAATCTCTACACCGGTGCCAATTAAGGTTGGCCGTGTGGAGCTCAATGATATTCAGCTGGATATTTTGGGTAATACGCTGGCATGGAAGCAATTTTCTACTCATGCCTCATTTCAAGGTAATCGCTTACGGATTGGCAAAACCAGTTGGAGCGATATTCAACTGAAGCTTGCGACCAATGAAGATGTCGATTCAGCCTCAAGCGCACAATCCAAATCCACTCAATCCACAACCGTATCATCGACTGTGGCACCTACGGTGAAAACGCCCATCACCTTGCCAGAGGTGATCATTCCGCTGCAATTGGAAGTGGAGCGTTTTGATATCAACCAGTTTACTCTTCAGCAAGCTGAGCCTTTGGTTGTCAAGCATCTTGGTTTGGTCGCCAATGCTTATCAGAGCAGTGTTTCATTAAAATCACTTGAGCTTGAGCTGCCACAATTGATTGCCAACCTAAAAGCTGATGCGCAGTTGAAGGGAGACTATCCGCTCAATCTCTCTTTAAAAAGCACGCTCAAAATGGCCGAAGCTCAGGGGCAAACACTGGCGCTAGAGGCTTCGGGTAGCTTGGGTGATTTAACGCTCAACGCGAAACTGGGCGGGCTTGCGCAAGCAAACTTAAATGCGCAATTGGCGCTACTGCAACCTGAGATCCCGTTTGATATTTCGTTGGATGATGTTCAAGCACAGTGGCCATTGATTGGGCAAGGAGACTATTTTGTTCGCGTGCCGAGTTTAAAAACTCAAGGCTCACTCGACGGATATAGCGTGGCGCTCAATGGCCAACTGCAAGGTAAAGATCTGCCCGATGTGACGCTGGATGTTGCTGGTAAAGGTACTTTACAGCAAATCAACTTAGATTCTTTGCTAATCGATACCTTAGGGGGGCAAATTGCTGGCCAAGTGATGGCCAACTGGCAAGCCCCAATTCACTGGCAAGCGGCGCTGAATTTAGAACAGATTCAGCCGGGATTACAGTGGCCGCAAGCCGAAGGCGTGATCAGCGGTAAGCTCGAAACCACGGGTGAGCTGACCGAGCAGGGCGGTTGGAACGTTGCGCTGCCTATTTTGGATATTGAGGGTGTGTTGCGTGGCTACCCACTGAATATTGAAGGTCAATTAAACGCATCAGATATGACAGGGAAAGGCGCTTTTACTGTGTCGACCAGCGGCTTAACGTTAGCCCATGGACCCAACCAGATTACGGCCAAAGGTGAGCTGGATAAAGAGTGGCGTATGGGCTTATCGGTTGATTTTGCGGATCTGGTGAAAAGTGTTCCTGATTTGCACGGCAAAGTGATTGGCGATATTTATCTGCGTGGTGATTTACAGCAGCCACAAATCAAGCTGCGCCTCAATGCAAATGATCTTGCTTGGCAGCAACAAGCGACCTTAAAGCAGGTGACTTTAACTGGTGATGTTACGCCACTTCCTGTGCCACAAGCCGAAGTGAAATTGCAGGCGAGCCAGTTGGGCTACCAGCAGCAGTTAGTTGATAGTGTGGACTTGCGTTTTTCAGGCACGCAGGCGCAGCATCAACTGAGCTTAGACGTCATTTCAAATCTGATTTCAACCAGCTTGGCGATCAGCGGATCTTTTGAAGATAAGCCGACGATGCAGTGGCAAGGTGCGCTGGAACGAGTACAACTGTCCACAGAACAAGGGCCGTGGCTATTAAACCAAGCGACACCTGTTGCGGTTAATATCGAGAAACAACAAGCTACGATTGCCGCGCATTGTTGGCAGCAAGAGGGAGCATCGCTCTGCTTAGATAAAGATGCGACTGTGGGGCAAAGTGGCGCGGCCGAGCTTTCTCTCAACCATTTTGATTTTCAGCAAATCGCAATGTTTTTACCGCAAGAGACTCAACTTAAAGGCCAAGCCGATGTCAGTCTCACAGCTCAATGGGCGCCCAATACTGCGCCTCAAGCGAAAGTGTCACTCAGCTTAAGCCAAGGTGCAGTCACGCAGCACATCGACCAAGCCATTACTTTAGGTTGGGATAGCGTCACTATTGAAAGTACGCTTGAACAGAACAAGCTGTTTGCTCGTTGGCTAGTGGATGTGACCGATAATGGCGATCTGTCGGGGCAAATCACCATTGCGGATCTAATGGCAAAAGAAAAAATGATGGATGGCGCATTAACGCTTTCCACTTTTAATATTGATTTTCTACAGCCGCTGCTTGGGGATTATAGCCAAGCGAAATCGAAGATTAGCAGTCAACTTGCCTTCAGTGGGCCGATGTTGCACCCGAAAGTGATAGGCAGCGTGGTGGTGGATGACATTGTCGTCAAAGGCGATATTTCGCCGCTGGATGTTACCTCGGGCCGAGTGGCGATGGACTTTAATGGTTACCAAGCCTTGCTCAATGCTGCGATTCAAACTGCGGATGGCGAGTTGAGTATCAAGGGGGATGCCGACTGGCAGAAAATAGAGCAGTGGCGTGCCAACCTACGCGTGTTGGCCGATGAGCTATTGGTGGATCTACCGCCTATCGTCAAGATTAAAGTTATCCCAGACATGAGCATCACACTAGAACCTCAACTGGCCACTGTGACAGGGAATATTAACCTGCCTTGGGGACGTATCGTGGTAGAAGAGTTGCCTCCGAGCGCGATTGGTGTCTCCAAAGATCAAGTGATATTGGACGCTGCTTTACAGCCTGTGAGCGAGCAAAGCACCATGCCATTTAACGTTGAAACGAATGTAAACATCTCGATTGGTGATGATTTCCGGCTCAGTGCCTTTGGTTTGCAAGGCGGCTTGATTGGCCGCCTCAATGTGGCGCAAAAGGATAAAGGCCCTTTTATTACTGGAGAAGTAAATATCCAAAATGGTTCGTATCGATCCTTTGGACAAGATTTGCTGATCCAAGAAGGCAAAATTTTAATGAATGGACCGGTTGATCAACCTTATGTTTCGATTAAAGCGGTGCGCAACCCAGATAACACACAAGATGGCGTGATTGCAGGGGTAAAAGTGACCGGCTCTGCCGATGAACCCATAGTCTCCATTTTTTCAGAACCCGCGATGCCACAAGCTAATGCACTTTCTTACCTACTTCGTGGTCAGAATATTGATGGCGAGGCGGGTGGCAATGCGATGACCACTGCACTGATTGGTTTGAGCTTGGCACAAAGCGGTAAGGTGGTGGGCGAAATTGGTCAAGCCTTCGGTGTGCAAGATCTGCAATTGGATACGGCCGGTTCCGGTGATGATTCACAAGTGACGGTAAGCGGCTATATTTTACCTGGGCTACAAGTGAAATATGGTGTTGGTATTTTCAGCTCGGTGGGCGAATTTACCGTGCGTTACCGCTTGATGAGGGATTTGTACGTTGAAGCGGTATCCGGTTTAGATAGCGCGGTGGATCTTTTGTATCAGTTTGAATTTAACTAGGGACAGTCATATGCAACATCTGGTTTTTGTCTACGGCACATTACGCCGTGGTGAAAGTAATGCGCATCTGCTTGAGACAAGCGAAATGTTAGGATCGTTCTACACGCCAGCTGACTATGCGCTGTATGATCTAGGTCCATATCCTGGCTTGGCTCAGGGACAGCAATCGATAGTCGGTGAGGTATATCGAGTGGATGAGCAGACACTAGCAAAACTCGATCTTTTAGAAGATATTCCCATCGAATATCGCCGTGAAACGATCGAAACCCCATTTGGCCGTGCGTGGATTTATCTCTATCAAGATCACAGCCGTCTTACTGCTGTGATTGATTCTGGAGACTGGTGCCAACGGGTGTAACGAACGGCGTTGAAAATGGAAATAAAAAAGCCACACCGCATATTAGCAGGATGTGGCTTTTTATTTATAACGACACTTATCCCCTTCCTACTTGAAGCTGCAGCGGTGTTGGCTACGTTCGTTCACCCCAATCACATAGTTTGCCTATGCTCATGGGGACTCACTCACTTGCCGCCTACCTGCAACTCCAAGTTGTTTGGGTATATAACTATCGTGACTGTTTAATGATGGTGACTATTTTTGAGCGCGTTCAAATGAAGTCAGGATTTCAGCTCGCGCGGCAGCGGCATCTTCCCATCCATCGACTTTGACCCATTTGCCCGCTTCAAGCTCTTTATAGCGTTCAAAGAACTGTGTAATTTGCGCTTTCAGTAGTGCTGGCAGGTCATTTACGTCTTGAATGTGGTCGTACTCTTTGGTGAGCTTGGAGTGAGGAACCGCCACCACTTTGGCATCTTCACCAGACTCATCGGTCATCTTCAATACGCCAACTGGGCGGCAGCGAATCACCGAGCCTGGCATGAGCGGATAAGGCGTGGGCACCAACACATCGACAGGATCGCCATCGAGCGATAAGGTGTGATTCACATAACCGTAGTTGCATGGGTAGAACATAGGTGAAGACATGAAACGGTCCACAAATACCGCGCCAGATTCTTTGTCGACTTCGTATTTGATTGGGTCGGCGTTGGCTGGAATTTCAATCACCACGTAAATATCATCAGGCAGTGATTTTCCTGCCGGAACGTTGTTTAAGCTCATTTAGCATTTCCTTTTTCGTCGCTGGACTTGAATTGTTTTGGGTTGATTAACAGAACGTAAACGCTTGTGTTGCAACTTTAGCGGTAAATAGGAAACGGTGTAAACCGTAAAAAGAGAGTCTTGCCTCATATTTATCGATAAAAAAAGCGCCTAGAGTTAGGCGCTCATTGAGCTGATTTAATCGCGATTGAGTTCCAAGAACTCTTCCAATTTATGGACCATATTTTTTGAACCGCAGAAGAATGGCACACGTTGATGCAGTTCTGTCGGCTTAATATCCAACACGCGATTGACACCGTCAGAAGCAATACCGCCTGCTTGTTCAATCAAAAACGCCATAGGATTGCATTCATACAATAGACGCAGCTTGCCGTTTGGATGGCTTTGCGTGCTTGGGTATAGATAGATCCCACCTTTGAGCAGATTACGGTGAAAATCCGCCACTAGCGAACCAATGTAACGTGACGTGTAAGGGCGATTATCTTCAGGCACATTCTCTTGGCAGTATTTAATGTATTTTTTGACGCCGGTTGGGAAGCGGATGTAGTTACCTTCATTGATGGAGTAAATTTTACCATCATCGAAGGTCATCATATTGGGGTGTGAAAGATAGAAAGTGCCGAGTGACGGATCATAAGTAAAGCCATTTACGCCGTTGCCGGTGGTATACACCAACATGGTTGAAGAGCCGTAAATAACATAACCAGCCGCAACCTGTTTATTACCGGGTTGTAAGAAGTCTTCTTGTGTTGGTGGCGTGCCGACTGGCGATACGCGGCGATAAATAGAAAAAATCGTGCCGACAGAGACATTGACATCGATGTTAGATGAGCCGTCCAGCGGGTCCATCAACACCACGTATTTTGCGTTTTTGTTGAGTTCTTTGCTGAACGCAACCGCTTCATCTTCTTCTTCACTGGCGACACCACATACTTGATCGCGCGCTTCAAGCGCCGCTTTAAATTTTTCGTTGGCGTACACATCGAGTTTTTGTTGTTCTTCGCCTTGAATATTATCCGTACCAACTGCACCGGTAATATCAGCAAGGCCTGCTTTGTTGATTTCTCTATTAACAATTTTTGCCGCAAGACGAATAGAGGACAACAGAGATGAAAGATCACCGCTTGCGTGGGGGAAGTCATGTTGTTTCTCAACAATAAACTCGCCAAGAGTGCGAATCTCAGACATGTTATTTCCTTAACATAGCTATATAGGGGGGAGTGATTGTTTCACAACGCATCCTCTTGTTGGGATGTCGGCCGAAACGAGTGACCCATTTGATAACGTTTGGGTAACACTGCGATTCTAGGGCTTAGATCTTTTTAATGGTAATGAAGTAACAGATTGAGATCTCAATTTGTTTGTCGACTTTTTAGAAGTTGCAAACATGCTCGCTTTTCTTAAATGGATGGTGATAATGGAGGCAATCACTCACAACGCCATGTGCGAGGCTAGGATTTATGCATATTCACATTCTTGGGATTTGCGGTACGTTTATGGGCGGTGTTGCCGTTTTAGCGCGGCAATTAGGTCATAAAGTTACCGGCAGCGACGCCAACGTTTACCCACCGATGAGTACGTTATTGGAGTCTCAAGGGATCGAGATTATCGAAGGCTTTGACCCTGCTCAATTAGAGCCCAAGCCTGATTTGGTGGTGATTGGCAACGCCATGAGTCGCGGCAATCCGTGTGTTGAATATGTGCTGAACCACAACTTGCGTTACACCTCTGGCCCGCAATGGTTGCAAGAGTTCCTGTTGCATGACCGCTGGGTTCTTGCGGTGGCTGGTACACACGGTAAAACCACCACGTCGAGCATGTTGGCGTGGATCTTGGAAGATTGTGGTTACCAACCGGGCTTTTTGGTGGGAGGCGTACTTGGCAACTTTGGCATTTCTGCGCGTTTGGGCGAAAGCATGTTTTTCGTGGTTGAAGCCGATGAATATGACAGTGCTTTTTTCGATAAGCGTTCTAAGTTTGTCCATTATCACCCACGCACTTTAGTGTTGAATAATTTAGAGTTTGATCATGCAGACATTTTTGACGATCTTGAAGCGATTAAGCGCCAATTTCATCATCTAGTGCGTACTGTGCCGGGCAATGGCCGTATTTTTGCTCCGCAAAAAGAGCGCGCATTAGCGGATGTTCTCGCACGTGGCTGCTGGAGCGAAACCGAGTTTACCGGTGAGCAAGCGCAGTGGAAAGCTGAAAAAATCACGCGTGATGGTTCGCAATTTGATGTGTTCTTTGGCAATGAACGCGTGGGGCGCGTAACTTGGGATTTGGTTGGCGATCATAATGTCGATAACGCCTTAATGGCGATTGGCGCGGCGCGTCACGTGGGGGTCACTCCAGATTTAGCCTGTCAAGCTTTGGGCAAATTTATCAATACCAAACGTCGTTTAGAGCTCAAAGGCGAAGTGAACAGTATTACGTTGTATGACGATTTTGCTCATCATCCAACGGCCATTGAACTTACTTTGGGTGGTTTACGTAACAAGGTAGGCGATCAGAAAATTATCGCGGTTTTAGAGCCTCGTTCGGCTACGATGAAGTTGGGCGTACATAAGCAAACTTTAGCGGCGTCATTACAGCAAGCCGATTCAGTTTATCTCTATCAGCCGAACAATCTTGCTTGGTCGGTGCAGGATGTGGCTGACCAATGCTCACAACCAGCGCAAGTGAATGATGATATTGATGCTTTCGTCGCGCAAATTGCGCAGGAAGCCCAGCCGGGCGATCACATTTTGGTGATGAGCAATGGTGGCTTTGAAGGTATTCATAACAAGCTCCTACTTGCATTAAATCAAGCCATGTAATGCCAGCGACACAAACGAAATAGAGAGTTATGACAACACAACAGAAAGCCATCACTTTAGCCTTTACTGGCGCTTCAGGTGCTCCTTACGGACTTCGTCTGTTGGAGTGTTTATTGGCTGCAGATTACCGAGTGTATCTGCTGATCTCTTCGGCCGCGCGCGTTGTGCTTGCAACCGAGCACGGTTTGAAGTTGCCCAGTGGGACTGAGGCAGCCAAAGCAGCGTTGGTGGAACATTTACACTGCGATGCCTCACAGCTTGTCGTGTGCGGCAAAGAAGAGTGGTTCTCTCCAGTGGCTTCGGGCTCTGCCGCGCCAAAACAGATGGTGGTGTGCCCATGTTCGGCAGGCAGCGTTGCGGCGATTGCCCATGGCATGTCCGATAATTTGATCGAACGTGCTGCCGATGTAGTGATGAAAGAGCGTGGCCAATTGGTGTTAGTGGTGCGCGAAACTCCGTTTTCCACCTTACATTTAGAAAACATGCTCAAGTTGTCGCAAATGGGCGTCACCATTATGCCCGCTGCCCCCGGTTTTTATCATCAGCCGCAGTCAATTGAAGACTTGGTCGATTTTATGGTGGCGCGTATTTTAGACCATTTGGGCGTTGAACAAGGGCTTGTGCCGCGTTGGGGATATGACTCACGTCCAACGGTATAGCTTATTGCGTTAATTCCAATTACAATCCACCTCACTCAACGGGGAGCAAATCATTCATCTCAATGAATGCTGCTGAGATCAAGCGTGAGCTTGGGACCCGTAAACCTGAACCAGATAATGCTGGCGTAGGAATTGGGTTAGGATCTCAGAATAGGAATAATGGAATATTCTCATCCTCCTCAAGCCTGTGCCGCTCAACCAAGGAGAGCGACCAGTTGAACACCACTCTTAATACCATTGCACTTGCTACCATCACCTCTTTTTCAGCGCATGCCGCTGACAATATCCTTACCGTTTATACCTATGACTCGTTCGCATCAGAATGGGGCCCGGGACCGGCGATTGAAAAAGCATTCGAAGCACAATGCGCTTGCGATCTTCAGTTTGTGGCACTCGATGATGGGGTATCGATCCTAAACCGTTTGCGTCTTGAAGGTAATAACAGTAAAGCAGACATCGTACTCGGTTTAGATAACAACTTAATGGCCGAGGCCAAACAGACTGGCTTATTGGCAGATCATAATGTCGAGACGGGCCAAGTCACGCTACCCGGTGGTTGGAGTGATGAAACATTTGTTCCTTATGATTACGGCTATTTTGCCTTTGTTTACAATAAAGAGAAATTAGCAAACCCACCAAAAAGCTTAAAAGAGTTGGTAGAAAAGCGCGATGATCTTAAAGTGATTTATCAAGATCCGCGCACTTCAACACCCGGTCAAGGCTTACTGCTGTGGATGAAATCTGTCTATGGTGAGAAAGCCAATTTAGCATGGCAACAGCTCGCCAATAAGACGGTGACAGTCACCAAAGGTTGGTCAGAAGCCTATGCGATGTTTTTAAAAGGTGAGTCCGATCTGGTGCTCTCTTACACCACCTCTCCAGCCTATCATTTGATTGCGGAAAATGACGCCAAGTACGCGGCTGCTGATTTTGCCGAAGGACACTACATGCAAGTGGAAGTGGCTGCGAAAGTAAAACACAGTGATAACGGCAAATTGGCCGATGAGTTCATGCGCTTTATTTTAAGTGATCAATTTCAGTCGGTGATGCCAACCGGAAACTGGATGTATCCTGTGACGTCTGTCGCGCTACCGAAAGGTTTTGAAACGCTGGCTGTGCCACCAAAGGCGCTCACCTTTAGCGCACAAGAGGTGTCTGAGATGCGTAAAGCGTGGATCCGTGAGTGGCAAACCGCCTTAACGTTTTAAGGTTCGATAAAGTTTGAATGCTATTCCTAAAATAGGCATTGGGGTCGCGATGCTTGTCGCGACCTTTGTCATCAGTGCGTTGGCGGCGTTGCTGTTACAAGCACCCAGCTTAAATGTGATGCACGTATGGCAAGACCCGTATTATCGCCATGTTACTCAATTTAGTTTTTACCAAGCCAGCTCGTCGATGCTGCTCAGTGTTGGTTTCGCGGTTCCTGTCGCTCACGCACTTTACCGTCGTCGATTTTGCGGACGTGCGCTGCTGATCAAATTGTTTGCAACGACCTTAGTGCTTCCAGTGCTGGTGGGCGTATTTGGTTTGTTGGCCATTTATGGTAATAGCGGCCTGCTCGCCTCGCTGCTTGCGTGGTTTGATAGCAAACTGCCGTTTTCCATTTACGGATTAAACGGTATTTTACTGGCGCATCTGTTTTTTAATCTCCCGTATGCCAGCCGTTTATTGCTGCAAGCGTTAGAGTCGATCCCGGCAGAACAACATAAGTTATGCGCGCATCTTGGCATGAGTCATTGGCACAAATTTCGTTGGGTTGAATGGCCACGTTTACGTCAGCAGCTTCCTCATGTCTGTGGTTTGGTGTTCATGCTCTGTTTTACCAGTTTTGCCACTGTGATGGCACTTGGCGGCGGGCCTAAATCAACCACGATTGAGCTGGCGATTTATCAGGCGATCAAATTTGATTTTGATTTACAAGCTGGCGCGCTGCTTGCGCTGTGGCAGATGTTGTTATGCGGGCTGCTGTCTCTATCCATTTCACGCTTAGCGAAGCCGTTAGCCATCACCACAGGGCGTCAAGCGAGTGATTATGTGGTTAGTCGAGACAATCGAAAAGCACAATGCTGGGACGGCGCATGGATCTTCCTTGCGTTGCTGTTAGTACTTCCGCCGCTGGTGATGGTCATCTTGAGCGGTTTAAATTCGCAGCTTTTTCACGTCTTGAGCGATGAGCAATTCTGGCGTGCGCTTTGGGCTTCACTGCAAGTGGCGTTATTGGCAAGCGTGGTTGCTGTTTCGGCTGGGGTTGCCATACTCATCACGACTCGCGCTTTGCGCCTGCAGCAGCACAACCGTAAGGCGGACCAACTAGAGTTGATTGGCGCGATTATTTTGGTCACGCCAGGGCTTGTTATCAGCACCGGGCTTTTTCTGTTGCTGCGTATCTGGACCGATGCATTTAGCCTAGCGTATTGGGTGGTTTTTTTCGTCAATGGCTTAATGGCATTGCCGTATGTGTTGAAAACATTGGCGCAACCTATGCTGCATATCGCGCAGCAATATCAATGGTTATGTGCCAGCCTTGGCATTAAAGGGTGGCAGCGTTTGCAAGTGATTGAGCTGCGTGCGTTGCGTAAACCCTTAGCGCATGCCTTTGCGATCAGCTTTTTGCTCTCAATGGGCGATTTAAGTGCGATTGCTCTATTTGGTAGCCAAGAGTTTAGAACCTTACCGCTTTACCTGTTCCAACTGCTGGGCAGTTACCAAATGCAAGCGGCGGCGGTGGTTTCTCTTACGCTGTTGTTACTCAGTGTGGGTTGTTTTGCCCTCATTGAGCGGTTATTTCACTCATATTCAAAGGTAAAGCAATGTTAGAACTCAAGGCCGTACACTATGAGTATCAACAGGAGTGGTTTGAATTTTCGCTCTCTGTACCGCGAGGGGCGATTCTCTCTTTGATGGGGCCAAGTGGCGCGGGCAAGTCGACTTTACTGAGCTTAGTTGCGGGCTTTATTGCACCGAAAAGCGGCGATATCCAAGTGCAAGGGCAATCCTTACTTGGGCAGGAGCCACACTTGCGTCCTTTTTCGATGCTGTTTCAAGAGCACAATCTTTTTGCCCATCTCACTGTGCGTGAAAATATTAGCCTTGGGTTACATCCGGGGCTGAAATTAACCACTTCGCAAAAGGCGTTAGTTGAGTGCGCCGCGCAGCAAGTGGGTTTGGCAGCGCTACTTGATCGCTTGCCTGATCAGCTCTCAGGGGGGCAGCGTCAACGAGTTGCTCTGGCGCGCTGTTTTGTACAACCACATCCTATCTGGCTGCTGGATGAGCCTTTTTCCGCCTTGGATCCGCTACTCAGAGAAGAGATGCTGCTTTTGGTTAAGCAGTTAGCCGCAGAACGAGCGATCACTGTTGTGATGGTGACGCACCATATTAGTGATGCCAAAGCGATTGCGAGCCATTTTGCGTTTATGGCTCAAGGACATGTGTTAGTGAGTGATCGCATTGAGGCACTTTCCGCGCAACACGCAGACGCGCAGCTCAGTGATTTTGTGCGTGCAGGGGAATAAAAAAAACCTCACACGTTTAGGTGAGGTTTTTGCGTCTAATCAGCACTATGACAGGTTAAACTGACTTATCGTTATGCTCTCTGAGCACTTGGAAAATCTCTCGTGATGCTCTTGGTGGTTTGCTGTTGGCTTTCTCTTTATTTGCTTGACGCGCTAATTGGCGCAGACGTTGACGATCCATCTCTGGATAGAGTGCCATCGCATCTTCAATCGCGCTGTCACCTTTCTCCACAATACGATCACGCATCTGTTCGAGCTTGTGCAGCATGGCGGTATTTTGTGAGTGCTTGTTACGCAGTTTATCCAATGCCGCTTGAATTGGTTCGGCATCGATGGTACGCATCATTTTTCCAATGTATTGCAGTTGGCGGCGTCTGGCTTCCATGCTAAAACGCTGAGCATCTTTGATGGCATCCATCAAATCTTCAGACATCGGAATTTTTGCTAACTGAGATGGCTTCAGAGCAACCAGCTCTTCACCCAGTTTTTGTAGCTCAGTCATGTCGTTTTTCATTTCGGTTTTGCTAACCCAAATGATCTCCTCTTCTTCTTCCCAAGGAGCTTTTTGATTCTTACGCGCCATTTTCTTCATCTATTGAGTTATGTATGTCAGCTATTTTAGCAAGAATCGTGGGGAGAAAGCGAAATTCTTGTTATCCTAATGACATTGTTTGCTAATAATTGATGAGATATGGACGTAAAACAACAAGTTGCTCAGCAGCGCATCGAACTTGAAGCGGCGGTTGCTAAGGCATTAGAGATGGCTGCGCTCAGTTCTGATGCTGCCGAAGTGGCGATCACCAAAAGTACCGGCCTGAGTGTTTCGACGCGAATGTGTGAAGTTGAAAACGTAGAATTTAACAGTGATGGGGCATTAGGCATCACTGTGTATCGTGGGCAACGTAAAGGCAGTGCGTCGACGTCAGATCTCAGTGAAAAAGCAATTGCGCAGACGGTCGCTGCAGCGCTTGATATTGCGCTTTACACTTCTGAAGATCCTTATGCAGGCCCTGCACCTAAAGAGTTAATGGTGCGAAATATTCCTGATTTAGATCTCTTCCATCCCGATGAACCTAACCCGGACATGGCCGCTAAAATTGCCATTGCTGCAGAAGAGAAAGCGTTAGCTTACAGCAACAAGATCAAACAAAGTGATGGCGCAAGTTATGACAGCCATTACGGTGTGAAAGTGTATGGTAATAGCCATGGTTTGCTCGCGAGTTATGCCTCTAGCCGTCATAGCATTAGCTGCTGCGTGATTGGTGAGGGTAAAAATGGTGAGATGGAGCGTGATTATAGCTATACCGTTGCACGTCACCGCGACGATTTATGGTCGCCAGAGCTGGTCGGGCAACAAGCTGCAGAAAAAACCATCAGCCGTTTAGATGCAAAAAAACTGAAGACGGGCAAAGTTCCGGTGATGTTTGCCGCAGATGTAGCGACAGGTTTGATTGGCCATTTGGTGATGGCGATCAGTGGTGGCAGCTTGTATCGTAAATCTTCCTTTTTACTTGATAAGTTAGGCGAGAAAATTTTACCCGATTGGTTCAATATTGCCGAAAAACCCCATGTATTACGTGGGTTGGCATCAAGCCCATTTGATAGTGAAGGGGTATTTACTCAAGACCGCCAAATTATTACCGATGGCGTGCTCTCGACTTATCTTCTGAGCAGCTATGCCGCTCGTAAAATGAAGATGACTCCAACTGGTCATGCGGGTGGCATCCATAACTGGTATGTTCAATCCACAGGGCAAAATTTTGAGCAGATGCTCAAAGCGTTGGGTACAGGCTTGTTAGTCACTGAAGTGATGGGCCAAGGTGTTAATGCAGTGACAGGTGATTATTCGCGTGGCGCCGCTGGTTTCTGGGTTGAAAACGGTGTGATTCAATACCCTGTATCTGAGATTACTATCGCGGGTAATTTGAAAGATATGTTCCAGCAAATGGTGGCGGTAGGGAGTGATGTCGAAACACGCTCGCAAATCCAAACTGGGTCTATTTTACTTGAATCGATGAAAATTGCGGGCGAATAATCGCTTAAGCTGAATATGAAAAAGCTTGGTATAACAACCAAGCTTTTTTTATGGGTGGTTTGGGTATGTATCACTATAGGGTTACATCAAAATAGGGTTACATCAAAATGGTCGCCAAGCCGAGAAAGACCGAAAGCCCAACCACATCGGTGACGGTTGTTAACGCCATTCCGCCAGCAAGAGCCGGGTCGATTTTCATTTTTTTCAGTAAAATTGGGATGGTGACGCCGGCGATCCCGGCAATGAGTAGGTTGGCCATCATTGCTGCGGAAATGATGCCGCCAAGCATCCAATTGCCTTTCCATGCCACCACAATGCCGCCAATAATGGTAGCCCACATGATGCCATTTAAAAAACCGATTGCCGCTTCTTTGAATAGCAATTCGCGTTGGTTACTGTCACCGATATGTCCCAATGCTAAACCACGAATGACCAAGGCCACGGTTTGGTTACCTGCGACACCACCCATTGAGGGCACAATGGTCATTAGCACGGCAATGGCAGCCATTTGATCCAGTGTTGCTTCAAACATGTTGGAAACAGAGGCGGCGGCTAGGGCGGCCAAAACATTTGCCCCAAGCCAGATGGTCCGTTTACGTGCGGATTTGACTACCGGAGCAAAGGTATCTTCGTCATCGTTCATACCAGCCATACTCATCATTGAGTGTTCGGCATCTTCACGAATGATGTCAACGACGTCATCAATGGTGATCCGACCGACCAAGTGTTGGTTTTCATCCACCACAGGCGCGGACACCCAGTTGCGACGTTCAAACAGGCTGGCAACATCGGAGTCGCTGGTGGTGACCAAAATCGCCTCATCGGCATCATCCATGACTTCACTTACTGGAATATCCGGTTGCGTGGTCAGCAAGGTGGTGAGTGAGAGATGCCCAATCAGCTTACTTTCATCGTCAATCACGTAAAGTGCATCGGTTGCTTCGGGCAGATCGCCGCGCATGCGTAAATAGCGTAAAACCACGTCAATATCAACGTCACCACGAATGGTGATCACGTCGGTATTCATGATCCCGCCGGCTGTTTCCTCTGAATAGGAGAGCGCGGTTTCAACGCGCTGGCGATCAGCGCTGTCCATCTGCGAAAGCACTTCGCGTGACACGTCATCTGGCAAGCTACGCAGTACATAGGCCACGTCATCGGTGTCCATGCCTTCGGTCGCTTCCGCCAGTTTTTCGGGTGCCATTTTGGAAACTAGGGCATCTTTGACGTCTTCGTTGAGCTCATCAAGGATTTCACCGTAGTCTTCTGGGTCGGTGAGTTGCCATAACACCTCCCGGCTTTTACGTGGAGAGGCTTCTAAGAGGTGAGCAATATCTTCTGGCTCCATGTCCTGCAATTGGCGACGGACATGGACAAAACGACCATTTTCTAAAGCTTCGCTGACTTCTTGGAGGGTTAGGTGAGCTTGATCAAATTCAATTTGCTCGGCCATGGTTTCCCCCTACTTAGGATTCTTACAATGTGTTGAATAGTAACTTAATTCTAGGCCTTATTTAATAAGTTCTTATTAAGCACTGAATTTATTTTGACTATCAGGGGCGCGCATGCGCTGTCTGTGGGAGAGTGGAGTGTAAGCCTTGTGCTTACTCGTCTTCATCGAATTTATGTTCAATCAGCGAACTAACCGCTTGCAAAGCAGGCTCTGCTTGTGAGCCTTCAGCATTGATGGTGATGTATTGACCTTGTGCGGATTCGAGCATCAATAAACCCATTACACTGTCTGCAGTGGCTTCTTTTCCTTCTTCACTTTGAATGGTGACCACCGCATCAAAAGATTGCGACAGTTCAACCAGCTTAACGGCTGCACGAGCATGAAGGCCCAAGCGATTTTGGATTAAAACCGTTTTACTTAATAGTGGCATACCATCGCTCCTATTGCTGTTTTTCTAATGATGTATGGCGTATCTGTACTTGGTGACCCAATTGAGCAAAGTACTCGCCAAGCTGTTGAGTCAGGTAAACGGAGCGGTGCTTACCACCGGTGCAACCAATCGCAATTGTGAGATAACTACGGTTGTTTTTTTCGAGCATCGGCAGCCAGTATTCAACAAACTTTTGAATTTGTTGTTTAAGTTCAATTACTTCACTATGGCGTTCAAGAAACGACTTAATTGGCGCATCCAGGCCTGTTAATGGGCGAAGATCGGGTTCCCAATGTGGGTTGGGTAAAAAACGGACATCAAACACGTAGTCTGCATCACTGGGTAGTCCATATTTGAAGCCAAAAGACTGAAAGACCATCACCAGATCTTTGCGCTCACGTCCTTCAATTCGCATGCGTACGGTTTCGCTTAACTCATGCAACGATTGATTACTGCTATCGAGCACTAAATCGGCTTGCTCTTTGAGCGGTGCAAGCAGCGACTTTTCCAATTCAATCGCTTGCGCAAGTGAAGGTTTATCGGCGTTTAATGAGAGAGGATGGATACGACGCGTTTCGCTGTAGCGCTTGAGTAGTGTCTCTTTACTGGCATCGAGAAACAGTACACTAACGTCGTTATTCTGTTTTAGCTGCTCTAAAACATCCGCAACCAAACTAGGCTCCTGAGGCAAGTTACGGATATCAATACTTACCGCGACATTTTGTTTGCTGCCTTGGACTGATTGAATAAACGCATCCAACAAGTTGACGGGAAGGTTATCGACACAATAGTAGCCGAGATCCTCCAGTACTCGTAAAGCAACGCTTTTCCCTGCGCCTGATTGACCACTCACAACGATTAAACGCATAGTTTCGGCTCGGTGGTTATTGGTTAGTCATGATGTCGTACAGCTCTTGATCGCTTTGTGCACTTCGAAGCTGTTTCAAAACTTGTTTGTCATTGAGGCGCTCGGCCATACAAGCAAGCGTTTTTAAATGCTCTTTGCACTGCTCTTCAGGAACGAGCAACGCAAACAGTAGATCGACAGGTCGATTATCAATGGCATCAAACTCAATCGGTTCTTCACACTGCAGCAAAACGGCAATGGCACGATCACTGTTGGTCATTCTTGCATGAGGAATGGCGATGCCATTACCAATACCAGTACTGCCCATTTTTTCTCGGCTGAGCATGCATTCAAACAGCTCGGTGGAATTTTGACCTGAATACTCAGCAGCGATTTCGCTAATGATTTCTAGGGCTCTTTTTTTACTGGTGCATTGGACCGCACTTTTCGTGCAGTCCAATGAGAGTACTTCGCTTAATTGCATGATTAATGACTACTTAGCTTTTCTTTATGCTTGTTGAGTTGTCTTACGAGTTTATCCACCAAACTATCAATGGCAGCATACATATTTTCATTGTCGGCCACGGCGTGGATATCACCTTGATTTATGTGGAGCGTAGCTTCAGCGATCTGTTGTACTTTTTCAACACGTAAAACAACCTGTACGTTATTGATATGGTCAAAAAATCGCTCAAGTTTTTGAAACTTCGAGTTTACATAGTCTTGCATTGAATCGGTCAGATCAATGTGATGGGCATTAATGTTGATTTGCATAGACTTTCCTTCTCTGTTTTGTGCCTTACAGTAGGCGTTTGCGCTGACTCGATGGAGCAATGCCCAACGATTCACGGTATTTAGCTATCGTCCGTCTAGCTACCTGAATCCCTTGGTCAGCCAGTAGATCTGCAATTTTACTGTCACTTAATGGTTTGGCTGTATTTTCAGCGGCCACCAGTTTTTTAATCAGTGCTCGTATTGCAGTCGATGAACACTCTCCCCCGCTGTCGGTACTGACATGGCTGGAGAAGAAGTATTTCAATTCGAAAATACCACGCGGAGTATGCATGTACTTCTGCGTTGTCACCCTTGATATGGTGGATTCATGCATTTCTACCGCTAAAGCAACGTCATTGAGTACCATTGGCTTCATCGCCTCTTCACCATACTCAAAGAAATCACGTTGATGTTCAACAATACACTTGGCAACTTTGAGCAGTGTCTCGTTTCTACTTTCTAAACTCTTAATAAGCCATTTTGCTTCTTGCAAATTGCTGCGAATGTAGTTGCTATCGGCACTGTTACCTTTGCCTAATGCTGCATATTGTTGATTTATCTTAAGTTTTGGTACGCTATCTGGGTTTATTGTTACCACCCATTTGCCGTGATCTTTGTAAACAGACACGTCGGGCACAACGTATTCGGCGTGCTCGGTTGAAATGTTATTTCCCGGTCTTGGGTCAAGTTGTTGAATGAGCTGCAATACCTCTCGCAGATCTTCTTCTTTTAACTTGGTTTCTTTGATGATCAACTTGTAGTCACGGTTGCCGAGCAGATCGATGTGTTGGATCAGCAGCTGTTTAGCTTCTTCTAACCAAGGGGTACTGGCAGGGTAGGTCGCTAATTGTAAAAGCAGGCAGTCTTGAAGGTTGACTGAAGCCACACCGAGGGGATCAAACTGCTGAACACGTTTACGAACGGCTTCAATTTCATCAAGCTCGATATTTTCATCGGCAAAGCTTTCTAAAATATCATCCAAAGAAACGGTGAGATAACCGTAGTCATCGATGGCGTCAATCAAGGCAAGAGCAATGCTGCGGTCGGTGTCGCTAAACGGTGTGAGATCTAATTGCCACAGTAGATAATCTTGCAGGGTTTGCGTTGTTTCACCTTGGTACACGGGCATGTCATCATCAAGGGCGATCCCTGTGCTGCCTGTGTTCGCGCTGTAGACATCATCCCATGTGGTGTCGATCTCAAGCTCGCTGCTGATTTCGGATTTTTCAATTAAGTCAGAGCTGTCTTGTGGCTCAATATCTAACACCTCAGCACTGGCTTCTTTCTCCTCATTGATGCTATGAACATCAGCGGTGGCATTCTCTTCATAGGCCTCTTCAACATCCAATAATGGATTAGACTCTAGAGCCTCTTGGATCTCTTGCTGGAGTTCCAATGTGGAGAGTTGCAACAAACGAATGGCTTGTTGTAACTGCGGTGTCATCGCTAATTGTTGGCCGAGCTTCAGTTGTAATGAGGGTTTCATTCAGTGCCAGTTACCTTATTATTTTTAGAATTGATGTCACTCTCTACTTAATCATAGACGGAATTGTTCACCGAGATAAACTTGTTTTACCTCTTCATTATTGAGCACGTCATGTGGTGTACCTTCTGCGATCAAACGACCCTGGCTTACAATATAGGCTTTTTCACAGACGTCCAATGTTTCTCGAACGTTGTGGTCTGTGATTAAAACGCCTAAGCCACGATCTCGCAGGTGTTGGATGATCTTTTTAATGTCGATAACGGAAATGGGGTCGACCCCTGCAAAGGGTTCATCAAGCAAAATAAATTGTGGGTTTGCGGCAAGAGCGCGGGCAATTTCAACTCGACGACGTTCACCACCCGATAGCGCCATCCCCGCACTATGGCGGATATGTTGAATGTGAAATTCTTCTAGTAGATCTTCGAGTTTATCTTGGCGCTCTTCACGGCTCATTGATTCACGGGTTTCAAGTACCGCCATGATGTTATCTTCGACCGATAATTTTCGAAAAATAGACGCTTCTTGAGGTAAGTAGCCGATCCCTAAGCGTGAGCGACTGTGCATAGGTAAAATGCTGATGTCGTGATCATCAATGCTGATCTTACCTTCATCACGAGCGACAAGGCCGACGATCATGTAAAACGATGTGGTTTTTCCTGCGCCGTTAGGGCCGAGTAAGCCAACAATCTGCCCCGATTCTACTTGCAAGCTGACGTCAGAGACGACTTTGCGTTTTTTATAGCTTTTCGCTAAATGTTCTGCTTTAAGTATGGCCATAATTATTCTTGTGTCGTAGTGGCTTGCGGTTGAAGCACGGTCGATACTCGCTCGTTAGAGTTACCATCAGCCATCAGCTTCTGTGACGAAATTTTGTAGCGAATTTTCGTACCACGGATGATGCTATCATCTTGTGACAACATGGCTTGATCGATCATCGTCAACTGATCATCGGCCAATTTGTAATAGAGCTCTTTCGCCTCACCATACAAGGTTTTGCCATCGTCGGTTAATTGCGAAAAAGTGGCGAGGTTGCCATATCCTTCAATTTCTTGAATTGAGCCATCTTTTGCATCACGGGTTACAATCACTTTGTCGGCGTTGATACTGATACTGCCTTGTTTGAGTTTGACATCACCAAGGAAAGTCACTTTGTTGCTTTTCATGTCGAGCTGTTGGCTGTCAGAATCGATGTAAACTGGTTGAGCATTATCGGTGGACAATGCCAATGCGTGACCAGAAATCGCTAAACAAGCAATAAGACTAAGGTGTGAGAGTTTCATATCTACCTTGTACATGGTTATAAAGAATAGCGGTATTGTCGGCAAAGTTGCCTTTCATCGCTTGTCCTTGTGTTTCGAATTGTGGCCCAACCAAATCGACCTGATTATCGGCCCAAAAATCGCGATTATTGAGTTGAATGCTCATCTTAATGGTTGAAAGCGTATCAAAACCAGAATCTGCTAATAGGTTTTTTGCCAGTACGTCGTCATACAGTGTGAGTACTTGCTCTTCATCGAGTACGCCGCGTTTAGCGGTAATCTCCCACTCTTGCAAAATACCATCACGGAAGACTTTGAGTATCGGGTACTCGAAAATGGTGTCGCCACTTTTTGCGTAATGATCCAGATGCGTCGATTGAATGATGTAGCTGCGGATACCTTGCTCGTTATAGGTGGTGTTGTCGAGATTTTTTCCACTAAACGACGGTAACTCCAAGTTCGGAGCAATTTGTATATCGGTATTTTGTTCTTTATCGAACAAGTAATAGGCTGACCACGATGCGATAAAAATCAGTATCACATAGAGGACACGAGATAAACTCATACACTTAAGCCTTTGTGCACATCTAACTCACCGCGAGCTTGCAAAATCAAATCACACACTTCGCGTACAGCGCCATGCCCACCTTTTATATGGGTCACGTAGTTTGCGCGTTTAACTAATAGCGGGTGACCATCCGCGACACAGACTTTCAGCGCGACTTTTTCCATTACCGGCCAATCAATCAAGTCATCACCGATATACCCTGTGTGTTCTGGGGCAATATTGAGCTGGCGACAAATATCGTTATAGGCTTTGACCTTGTCATCCTGACCTTGATAAACCAATGTAATGCCTAATACGGCCATACGGTTTTCGACAATTTTTGACTGCCTACCTGTAATGATCGCCACTTCAATGCCAGCATTCATCAATGATTTTATGCCGTAGCCATCTCGAGTGTGGAAGGTTTTTAGCTCTTCGCCTTGATTGCCCATATAAACTAAGCCATCAGAGAAGACGCCATCCACATCGCAGATCAGCAGTTTTATCTGCTTGGCTATGTCGAGAATAGGCAGTGAGACCGGGCCGTAGAGTGTATCAATCATGGTCATCACATCACTCCTGCTTTGAGCAAATCGTGCATGTTTAATGCACCGACCAATGTGCCATTTTCGCACAGCATCAAGCCATTGATTCGTTTATCTTGCATTAGGTTTAACCCTTCGACCGCGAGCATGTTAGGGTTTGCTACCGTTGGGTTTTGCGTCATCACCTCGCTGATTGCCGCGCTGTGAATATCGATTCGTTTGTCTAAGATGCGGCGTAAATCGCCATCAGTAAAGATGCCAATAAGCTGCATGTTGCTGTCAACTATCGCGGTCATCCCCAACCCTTTTTGACTGATCTCAAGTAAGGCATCGCGGATCAATGCATTTGGTTGCACTGTTGGTAGTGCATCGCCAATGTGCATGATATCAGAGAGCTTGAGCAACAATTTTCGACCTAAAGCCCCACCGGGATGAGACAGCGCAAAATCTTCAGCGGTAAAGCCGCGTGCTTGCAAGAGTGCGACGGCTAACGCATCGCCCATCACTAGCGTTGCGGTGGTGCTGGAGGTTGGCGCAAGGCCAAGCGGGCATGCTTCTTGTGGGACAGTGATTTGCAAATGAAGATCGGCCAACTTTGCCATATTCGATGACGGGTTGCCTGTTATGCTAATGATGCGAATATTGAGCCGTTTTAGCACAGTAAACAGTGATAAAATTTCCGAGGATTCGCCAGAGTTTGAAATAGCAATTACGATGTCGCCACGCTCGATCATACCAAGATCACCGTGCGCCGCTTCTCCTGGATGTACGAAAAATGCCGAAGTGCCAGTACTGGCTAAGGTCGCGGCAATTTTTTTACCGATATGGCCTGATTTACCCATACCCATCACCACCACTTTGCCGTGATCATTGGCAATGATCATTTCACACGTTTGGCAAAATGAGTCGTCAAAGTATTGCTCTAGCTGCTGTAAAGCCGCCATTTCGGTGGCGAGAACTTGCTGTGCAACACTGCGATAATCAAACTGATTCGACATTCGATACTCCGAGTTTGGGTTAAGCGGTCATATTCATAAGTAGATAAGCTTGGTATCCGATAAAAGCGAGGAAGAGCACGCCTCCCTCAATGCGGTTAATACTACGCGATTTCCCTAAAGCCATGGCAACCAGTAGCAGAGATACGCCAAGCATTACCCAAAAATCGCGTCCCATCGCATGCTCACTGAGTATCGATGGATTAAGAATGCCGGGTAAGCCCATCACGGCAAGAATATTGAATACGTTCGAGCCAATAATGTTGCCCACAGCCATATCATCTTCGCCTTTCAACACACTTGTGAGTGAGGCGGCCAATTCTGGCAAGCTGGTCCCAACAGCGATGATTGTCAGGCCAATTACCAAGTCGCTCATGCCAAAAAACTTAGCGATAATGACGGCGTTATCGACTAACACGCTGGCAGCAATCGGCAGAATGATAAGCCCAATCACTACCCAAATAGCCGCTTTTGCGTTGCTCACGCCCTGCGGTATTTCAGATTCCTGCTCGGTAAGCAGCGCGTCACCATTTTTTTGCTCGTTACGGCTAATGCGGAGCATCGCGATGATAAACACGGCGAAAAGTGCAAACAGCAACACACCTTCATAGAATCCTAAGTGGTTATCCCACAATAACGCACCAGCAAGTAGTGTGACCGCAATCATCAGCGGCAGTTCACGGCGGAGTACCGCAGAACTGACGGAAAGCGGTTTGATGAGTGCTGTAATACCCAAGATCAAAGCAATGTTAGCGATGTTAGAACCGAGCACGTTACCGACGGCAGTATCGGTTTTCCCATCCAAAGCGGCCGTTGCCGATACCATCATCTCTGGTGCTGATGATCCCATTGCTAAAATAGTCATGCCGATCACTAATGGCGAGATGCCGAAGTTGCGAGCAAGCGCGGCAGAACCAAAGACTAACTTGTCAGCGCTCCAGACTAAAAACACCAAACCTACAATGAGAAACGCTACCGCTTCGATCATGATGATACCTAATTAATGAAATGAGTGAAAAAATGATGCAATTAACCGCTAATTTTGACGTGTTGGTTGCGAAAAGGGAAGCTGAAGATCCAATTAATTACGTTCAATTCATGGTTTAGTTAGCTATCCATCAATAAATGACCGGAAGATTGTTTTGGCGAAAGATGATGCTTTACTTTAGGATGTAATTGAACAGTGCTTTTAATTTTAGAACGTTATGCTTATGATTGCCCATCATTTTGGGGCGGACAACAATAGTGAAACACTCATGATGCCAATCAACGATCTTGTCACAATCAAGAATTTAACCTTCTCCCGTTCAGGACGGAAGATTTTCGATGACGTGAGTCTCAGCGTTCCGCAAGGAAAAATTACCGCCATTATGGGGCCATCGGGTATTGGTAAAACCACTTTGCTACGTCTTATTGGCGGACAACTGTTTCCTGAACAAGGTGAGATTTGGTTCGACAAACAAAACATCCCGATGCTCAGTCGCAAAAAGCTGTATCAAGCTCGTAAAAAAATGAGCATGTTGTTTCAGTCGGGCGCGTTATTCACCGATTTAAATGTGTTCGATAATGTGGCTTTCCCTTTACGTGAACACACTCAATTAGATGAATCGCTGATTAAGACATTAGTTTTATTAAAATTAGAAGCGGTTGGTCTGCGCGGTGCCGCCTTGCTCATGCCGAGCGAATTATCCGGTGGTATGGCAAGAAGGGCTGCATTAGCGCGCGCGATTGCGCTGGATCCGGAACTGATCATGTATGATGAGCCGTTTGTGGGGCAAGACCCGATCACCATGGGCGTGCTGGTGGAATTGATCCGCAATTTGAATCAAGCTTTGGGGGTGACCTCGATAGTGGTCTCTCATGATGTTCCTGAAGTGATGAGCATTGCCGATTGGGTTTATTTGCTGGCTGACGGCAAAGTGATTGCCAAAGGAACGCCAAACGATCTTTATCAAAATAGCGATCCTCGCGTACAACAATTTTTACAAGGCGAGGCTGATGGCCCAGTACCATTTCGCTTTCCAGCGCAAAGCCTAGAAAAGGATTTATTCTCATGATGTCTACATTGACTGACTGGATTGAAGGGCTCGGTCGCCGTACGCTCGAATTTTGCCAAGCCTTTGGCAAAGCGAGCTTGATGCTGTTTGGCGCATTAGTGAGCCGCCCACGGCCTATTCAGAATTTTCCATTGTTAGTGAAGCAGCTCTACAGTGTTGGTGTTCAGTCGCTGGCGATTATTGTCGTTTCTGGCTTGTTCATTGGCATGGTGTTGAGCCTGCAAGGCTATGTGATTTTGGTCGATTACGGCGCGGAAGGTAGCCTTGGGCAGATGGTCGCGCTCTCTTTATTGCGTGAACTTGGGCCCGTGGTGACTGCGCTGCTGTTTGCTGGGCGTGCTGGTTCTGCACTTACCGCTGAGATCGGCCTGATGAAAGCCACCGAGCAGCTTTCCAGTTTAGAGATGATGGCGGTTGATCCGCTCAAACGTATTATCGCTCCTCGCTTTTGGGCTGGGCTAATATCAATGCCGTTGCTAGCGATGATTTTTATGGCGGTCGGCATTTGGGGAGGCCAGCTTGTTGGCGTGGATTGGAAAGGGATTGATCACGGCAGTTTTTGGTCTGCGATGCAGTCATCGGTAGAGCTAGGGCAAGATATTGGCAACAGTATGATCAAGTGCGTGATGTTTGCCATCACAGTGACTTGGATTGCACTGTTTAACGGTTACGATGCTATTCCAACCTCGGAAGGTATTAGCCGTGCCACCACAAGAACCGTAGTGCATTCGTCTTTAGCTGTTTTAGGGCTAGACTTTGTACTCACCGCATTGATGTTTGGGAATTAATCATGCAGCAAACACGAAAAATAGAACTTTGGGTCGGTAGCTTTGTCCTTGCTGGAATTTGCGCAATTCTGGTGATGATTTTTCAGGTCGCTGACGTAAAAGGGTTGGGTTCCAACCATACTTACCAATTGAAAGCTGAATTTGACAATATCGGTAGTTTAAAAGTGCGCTCGCCAGTCAAAGTGGGTGGTGTAGTCGTTGGGCGAGTGGCCGAGATTAAACTCGATAGAGAGAGCTTGCTGCCTGTGGTTACTATGGCTATTAACAGTCAATATGATCAATTTCCAGAAACGTCGAGTGTGCAAATTCTAACTTCTGGATTGATTGGCGAGCAGTACATTGGGCTTGTGCCCGGTTTTGTCTTTGAAGATGAACAGATGTTAAAAGAGGGCGACTTAATTGAAGACACAAAATCCGCCCTCGTATTAGAAGATTTGATTGGCCAAGTGCTGTATAGCGTCGGTGGTGGCTCACAAGAAAAAGGTAAGGAGTAACAACAGTGTTTATAAAAACAGTGTTTAAACGGACGTTGATTTTTGTATTTACCCTCTTTGCCGCTATGTTTGTGCAAGCGGCCAATGTGGATAAAACCCAGCCCTATACCATGATGAAGCAGGTGTCTGAAACGGCATTTACTCGTTTGAAAGCCGAACAAGAAGCGATTCACCACCATCCTGAATATTTGAAAGAGATCGTGGAACAAGAACTGATGCCTTACGTCAATGAGCAGTATGCGGCACTGAAGTTATTGGGCCCAAACTTAAAAGGGGCCAAGCGTGAAGATGTCGCCACTTTCATCACCGCATTTCGTGCCTATCTTGTCAGTGCATACGCGCAAGTATTGACTCAATACAGTAACCAAATTATTGAGTTCGAGCCTGAACAGGCGGTGTCGGATGATAAACGCATTACCAGCGTGAAGGTGGATATTATTGATACGCCACGACCGAACATCAAACTTGAGTTTAAATTGCGCAAAGAGAAAAATGGCGAATGGCAAGTCTTTGATATGATTGCAGAAGGAGTGAGTTTGCTCTCCAGTAAGCAATCTGAATGGAGCGGTAAAATTCGCCAAGATGGTATCTTAGCGGTTGCCAATGAACTGCAACAATTGGCGGATCAGCCGATCCGTTTTGAAGGTAAAGCGCAATGATTCATCCGCAGTGGCATCAAACTGATATGCCGATTGCGGCTTTGTCGGGCGCATTAGACAGAGAGCATGTGCCTGATTTATGGGCGTTTATCCAAAAATGGAACCCGGTGAGTACACAGTTTGAGATTGAACTGAAAAACGTTGAACGCATAGACTCTGCCGGAATGGTGATGTTAATCCACCTAATAGAGCATGCAAAAAAACGAAACTGTCATATAATGCTCAGTTTCGTGCCAGAGCAACTGCGCACACTATTCCAATTGAGCAACATTGATCGTTTAATGGCTCAACATATAAAGAATTAAGCAGGGGAACATTGTGGATAGCGCAAAAGTACAACAGTTATTAGAACAAGCACTAAACCTTGAAGAGATCCACGTCAAAGGTGAAGGTAGCCACTATGAAGTTATCGCTGTTGATGCTTGCTTTGCAGGGATGAGTCGCGTTAAAAAACAACAACTTATTTATGCTCCACTGATGGAGTACATTCAAAGAAACGACATTCATGCCCTTTCTATTAAAGCGTTCACACCAACAGAGTGGGCTCGTGATAAAAAGTTGATGTCGCTGTAAGGTTTATTGATGGAAAAGTTTCGAGTTATTGGGTCAACACAACCTCTTCAAGGTGAAGTGACCATTTCAGGTGCCAAAAACGCTGCACTGCCTATTTTATTTGCGTCTATTTTGGCCTCTGAGCCAGTAGAAGTGGCCAATGTGCCACACCTTCGCGATATTGATACCACAATGGAACTGCTCAAACGTTTAGGCGCTAAAGTCGAACGTAATGGCTCAGTTCATGTCGATCCTAGTCAAATTGATGAATATTGCGCGCCGTATGATTTAGTCAAAACCATGCGTGCTTCTATTTGGGCTCTCGGTCCATTAGTGGCTCGTTTTGGTTATGGCCAAGTTTCGCTACCTGGAGGCTGTGCCATTGGCGCTCGTCCTGTCGATCTGCATATTCACGGTTTAGAGCAGCTTGGTGCCACCATCACCTTAGAAGATGGCTACGTGAAAGCCAGTGTCGAAGGTCGTCTACAAGGTGCACACATCGTCATGGATAAAGTGAGCGTGGGTGCCACCATTACCATTATGTGCGCCGCAACCCTTGCCGAAGGCACAACCGTACTCGACAACGCTGCGCGTGAGCCTGAAATTGTCGATACCGCACTGTTTTTGAATAAGCTGGGTGCAAAAGTGTCCGGTGCAGGCACCGATACCATTACCATTGAAGGTGTTGAACGTTTGGGTGGTGGTAAACACGCTGTTGTGGCTGATCGCATTGAAACGGGCACATTTTTAGTCGCGGCGGCTGTTTCTCGCGGAAAAATTGTTTGCCACAACACTCACTCGCATTTGTTAGAGGCCGTGTTAGCAAAACTGGAAGAAGCGGGCGCTGAGATTGAAACGGGTGAGGGCTGGATAAGCCTTGATATGACCGGAAAAGAGCTTAAGGCGGTTTCGATTCGCACTGCGCCTCATCCTGGCTTTCCAACCGATATGCAAGCACAATTTACCCTACTTAATATGATGGCAAAAGGTGGTGGTAAGATCACTGAAACCATCTTTGAAAACCGTTTTATGCACGTTCCTGAACTGATGCGTATGGGAGCAAAAGCGGAGATTGAAGGGAATACCGTGATTTGTGGTGATGTGGAATCGTTGAGTGGCGCGCAGGTGATGGCGACCGATCTACGTGCTTCAGCCAGCCTAGTGATTGCCGGTTGTATCGCAAAAGGTGAAACCATCGTCGATCGCATCTACCATATCGATCGCGGTTACGAAAGAATTGAAGATAAACTGTCGGCTCTTGGCGCTAATATTGAGCGCATTCAAGTCAGCAGTTAAACTCTCGCTCATGCAATGGAGCCGAAATCTCTGGGTTTCGGCTTTTTTATCCTTGCTCATTTTTTATCTTTGTTCCATGGAGAACTGAAATGATTGCTCTTTTGCGTCTATTGGCAGTCGCACTGTTTGCCATTGTGATGTTTGTTTTTGGATGTGGTTACTGCTTACTTAGTCCACGCAATCCAAAACATGTATTTACGTTTGGGCGTTTATTCGCCCGTATGTCAAAATTGATGGGTATTAAATTAGAACTGCGTATCCCAGAAGATGCTTATCAACGCGGCCAGCACATCTACATTGCGAATCATCAAAATAACTGGGATCTGTGTACTGTTGCTGCGGCGGTAACGCCGAAAGTCGTGACAGTAGGAAAAAAAAGTTTAGTTTGGACACCTGTGTTTGGTCAGTTGTATTGGTTAGCAGGGAATATTTTAATTGATAGATCCAATCGCAACAAAGCCAAAGGCACCATTGATCAAGTTGTCGATAGCATAAAAACCAGTGATGTGTCTGTGTGGATGTTTCCAGAAGGTACTCGCTCGCGTGGCCGTGGCATGCTGCCCTTTAAAATGGGTGCATTTCATGCGGCAATTGGCGCAGGTGTACCGATTATCCCCATCGTTTGCAGCTCAACTAATGATATTAAGCTTAACCGTTGGGACAATGGTCATGTGATTGTTGAGATGCTGCCACCGATCAGTATTGAAGGATATGGAAAAGAAAATTTACGGGAATTAGCGACATTATGCCGTGAGCAGATGATGGCCAAATTAGCGCAGCTGGATGAAGAGGTCGCGATGCTTGATGGTAAGCAGGTCACATCACGCAGTCAGTAACTGCTTTACTAAATGGTGGGAAAAAGAAGTATGAAGGTGGTGCCTTGTCCCACTTCAGATTCGACCTGCATTTTCCCACCATGCTTTTCAACAATACTGTATGAAATCGATAAACCCAAACCCGTCCCTACGCCGACAGGTTTGGTGGTGAAGAAAGGATCAAACACCTTGTTGATGATGTCTTGATTCATGCCATGCCCATTATCTGCCACTGTCACCCTCACCCAGCGTTTCCCTTTTTCGACCACAGAATCTGTGCTAATCGTTAACTTTCCTTGTGCTTCGCAAGCGTGAGAGGCGTTAATAAATAGGTTCATAAACACTTGTTGTAGCTCTGCTGATATCCCATTGATTTTCGGCAAAGCCTCATCCAATCGCTGCTCGACCTCCATCGTATATTTAAATTGGTTCCAGACCATGTGTAGCGTTGATTCAATACACGAATTTAACTCACACTCGACAAATCGGCCATCACTGGAGTGAGAAACGCTTTGTAGGCTAGTGACAATGTCTTTTACGCGGAGCAATCCACCCGAAGTCTCTTGAAGCATGTCAGTTAAATCACTTTCGACAAAACCAATATCATGTCGTTGATAATAATCTTGATAATTGCGGTAGAAATCCGTGTTAGCAATTTCGGCTTTGTGCTGTGCTACCAAAGCGACAATTCCTATATAGGTGTGAGAGTAATCACGCAGCGTATTTAAATTACTCAGACAAAAACCGATTGGGTTATTGATCTCGTGAGCAACGCCAGCCGCCAGCAGACCGACGGAGGCCATTTTTTCTGATTGTACAAGCTGTGCTTGCGCGCTATGAAGTTGATCTAGAGTCTCTTGCAGCTCTAAAATTTTATCGTAAAGCTCGCGGCTTTTTTCTTGCAGTAACCGCTCTGCCAGCAAACGAGCCTGACGCTCACGCTCATAAATGCGTTGGTATTGTTCTATTTCACTCATGTTTGCCCTTAAAGGTGACAACAATTTCACAAAATGAAGCACCATGATGCATGCATTGGGGCTGCTCGATTTCGACTTCTTCACCAAATTGTTCTGAAGCGCCGATGATGAGTCCTTCCGCCGCAGCGCACAATTTTCTTTTCGAGGTGTAATACATGGTTAATCGATCGCCCTCGCTTTTACATTGAAATTGCGGCAAATAGGCATCGGGGTAGAGCCGCTTCACTTCTTTATGGATCACTTGATCGACCGAAATCAAAAACTCTAATAAATTGTTTTTATTTGGATAATTTTCAGGAAGGCTGTTGTACAAGCGAGAAAATAGGTATTGCCCATAAAGCCGGACTAAATCATCGGTGGGGATGTTTTTCTGCTCGCTCAAATAAGCCACCATTGCAAGCAGTTCGTCATCGGAGTATTGCTCTCCAGCGGTGTAGATGCCTTGAGAGCTAGGTTTTAAATCCTCGAGCATTTGATCCCAAAACAGTGCGCCAAATTTTTCGATGACTAAATCAGAAAGAACGGTATAGATAATCCCTTGCATCTCACTACCTCGAACGGTTCAAAAGTACGATAAGTGTTGGTGACTAACCCTAAAGTAGCAAGTATGAGGTGTAAAAATTGATTTTTTGGATTAAACAAAAACCTCGAACGGGGTTCGAGGTTTGAAAAAGCACATTCACGTCAGAGTGGCATGCTGGTGGTGCTTACACTGTGCTGATTATGAGCAATGCTTACTTACGTACCGCAATCGCTTCAATTTCAATACCCACATCTTTAGGTAAGCGAGCGACTTCTACGCATGAACGCGCAGGGTAGTTTGCCACGTTATGCTCATCAAAAAATTTACCGTAGACTTCATTCACCGTGCCAAAATCATTCAGATCTTTAACAAATACAGTCATTTTTACGATGTCAGAAACCGTTAAGCCAGAAGACTCCACCACGGCTTTTACGTTGTCGAGAGATTGACGAGCCTGCACTGCGATATCTGCTGACACTTCGCCGGTGACTGGGTTGACTGGAATTTGCCCTGAAGTTAGCACCATATTGCCAAGATCGACACCTTGTACATAAGGGCCAATTGCGGCAGGAGCGGATTCGGTATGAAGTACTTTAGTCATGATTATGTTCCATCTGTTTTTATGGGAAGGGTAGGCGTCAGTTTGCCTTTAAAGAAACGGCAGGTAAAGTGCAAAATGCCCCACTAAAGTGAGGCATCGATAGACTTAAATGGGGTTATATTATGACTCGCGTTCGGTCACAATCTCACGTGAGTAAACTTTCTCACAATACTTACATTTCAAACGAATATCGTTTTTCTTTTCGAAAACCTTAAAGCTGCTTTCGACCGGTTCATTGTGGGAAATACAGTTGCTGTTTGGGCAGGCAAAAACATCATTGATCTGCTCAGGCAGTGTCAACGCTAGCTTTTTCACCACTTGGTAGTTTTCGATTTGGTTGACAGTCGCATGCGGTGCATAAAGTGCTAATTTATTGGCTTGGGCTTCATTAATGAACACATTTTCAATCTTCAGCAGATCTTTTGCGCCCAGCGCGGAAGAGGGTAAATTTAAGCCAATCGTGACACGTTGATGAGAATTGTGCATATCGAATAACTTTAATACTTTAATACCGATTTGCGCAGGAATGTGGTCGATAACCGTGCCGTTTTTAATGGCTTCAACCTGCAATTGAGTCTCTTTAGTCATGGTTGTGGCTCCTTTATTACAGGGTTTCGTTTAACACAAGCGCCAGCAAAGCTTCACGGGCGTAGACCCCGTTTTCTGCTTGTTGGAAGAAGTAAGCGTGCTTCGTTTTGTCCACATCAACGGTGATTTCATCCACACGCGGAAGCGGATGTAGCACTTTTAAGTTATCGCGCGCACCTTCAAGCATGGCGGCTGTCAAAATGTACGCCGATTTAATGTGCGCGTACTCTGATTCATCAAAGCGCTCTTTTTGGACGCGCGTCATATACAGAATATCTAACTGTGGAATAACGCTTTCCATATCGGTGTGCAGGCTGTACTCAATGCCTGCATCATCTAACTCTTCGCAAATATAGTCAGGCATAGCCAGCGCATCCGGCGCAACAAAGAAGAAGCGAATGTGGTTAAATTTAGCCAAAGCTTGGGTTAAAGAATGGACGGTACGGCCATATTTCAAGTCGCCAACAAAGGCAATATTAATGTTATCTAAACGGCCTTGTGTTTCGGCAATGGTGAACAAATCAAGCAGTGTTTGGGTTGGGTGCTGGTTAGCGCCGTCGCCAGCGTTAATCACAGGAACGCCGTTTGAAAATTCAGAGGCTAAACGTGCTGCGCCTTCTTGGGGGTGGCGCATCACAAACGCATCCACATAAGAGGAGATCACTTGTACTGAATCGGCCAATGTTTCGCCTTTTTTCGCCAGTGACGTATTGCCACCATTATCAAAGCCAATCACGCTGCCGCCGATGCGTTGAATAGCAGTTTCAAAAGACAAACGAGTACGAGTCGACGGCTCAAAAAAGCAGCTTGCTACCACTTTGTGCTTGATCAGCTCTGGTTTTGGTTCCGCTTTGAGTTGGCCTGCGGTTTTCACAATCAATTCCAGCTCGTCACGAGAGAGCTCCGGAATCGAAATAATGTGCTTTTGATAAAGCGAATTCACCATGGTCGTCTTCCCTATAATTTTCTAGTAGCCATAAAAAAGCCCCCCAATAGGGAGGCTTTAAAAATCAAGAGAGGGGAAAAATAACGCGCCCAGTAAGTCAGCACGCTGACCTACATTGAATCGAATTGCGTTGTAGATGTGAATAACAACGTCCGTTTTCATAGCTACCCCTCAGACAAATTGCTGGGAATTATACGCTTTCGTTGTGTGAGCGCAAGCGATTACCTCACAATCCTCTTCATCATTGGCACTGTCGCTGCGTTAGCTGCTTTCACTCACCCGAATCACTTACTCATGTAAGTTCATCGGGCTTCGTTCTCTTGCTGCCTTGCGACAGCACCAATGATTTTGAGGATTAAAAGTCGCTTTGGCACTGTCGCGGCGTTAGCTGCTTTCACTCACCCAAATCACTTACTCATGTAAGTTCATCGGGCTTCGATCCATTGTTGCCTTGTTTTTTTAAGCGCCGAGAGTCGCGACCATCACAGCTTTGATGGTGTGCATGCGGTTTTCAGCTTCATCAAACACAATCGAATATTCAGACTCAAACACCTCTTCGGTGACTTCCAAACCTTTCATACCATATTTTTCCGCCACCTCTTTGCCTACGGTGGTTTCGTCGTTATGAAACGCAGGCAAGCAGTGCATAAATTTTACCTGTGGATTACCAGTTTGCTTAATCACATTCATATTGATTTGGTAAGGCGTCATTAAGGCCACGCGTTCATCCCATGCATCGGCTGATTCGCCCATAGAAACCCAAACGTCGGTATAGAGAAAATCGCATCCTTGCACGCCTTCTTGTACATTTTCAGTGAGCGTGATTTTGGCTCCCGTCTGCTCGGCAATTTTTTGGCAAGTGGTGACGAGTGATGCTTCTGGCCAAAACTGTTTGGGTGCGACGAGGCGAATATCCATGCCCATTTTTGCTGCGCCCACCATCAGTGAATTGCCCATGTTATTGCGTGCATCGCCTAGATAAGCCAGTGACACTTGGTGCAACTGTTTACCACGGCCATGCTCAATCATGGTTAAAAAGTCAGCTAAAATCTGTGTTGGGTGGAACTCGTTGGTGAGCCCGTTCCATACAGGAACGCCAGCATGTGCGCCAAGCTCTTCGACAATTTCTTGTCCAAAACCGCGATATTGGATGCCATCGTACATTCTTCCGAGTACGCGCGCGGTGTCTTTCATCGACTCTTTATGACCAATTTGCGACCCTGATGGCCCGATGTAAGAGACTTGAGCGCCTTGATCAAACGCGGCTACTTCAAATGCACATCGCGTCCGTGTTGAGGCTTTCTCAAAAATCAGCGCAATATTTTTACCCGCTAATCTTTTCTGTTCTGATCCGGCGTATTTCGCTTTTTTGAGATCAGCAGAGAGATCGAGCAGAAATTGGATCTCTTTCGGCGTGAAATCGAGCAGTTTGAGAAAGTTGCGGTTGCGTAAATTGAAAGCCATATCCCAGTCCTAAACGGTGAATGATGAATGGCCTTAGTAAAACATATAAATGCTAAATTTGTGAATAATTATTTTAAAATAAAGGCGAGATATTAATAATATCTCGCCTAATGTGACTATAAATTCTCTTCAGCGAATTCGGCCAAGCGGCTGCGAACGACGCCGTTTAAGTGAATGTTGGCGCTGCCTTCAAAGTTTTTAAAGCGCTCAACCATGTAGGTCAAACCTGAGGTCACCGGGGTTAAGTAGTGGGAGTCAATCTGCGCTAAGTTACCAGAACAGACAATTTTAGTGCCCTCACCACAGCGCGTGATGATAGTTTTGATTTGAGAAGCGGTTAAATTTTGACACTCATCGAGTAGCACAAAGGCATTTTGGATTGAGCGCCCACGCATAAAGTTGATCGATTTAAACTGGATATTGGCTTTATCGCAGATGTATTTGAGTGAACCTTCGGTGCAGTGATCGTTTTTGTGCAAGGCTTCCAATGTATCCGTAACCGCCGCCAGCCACGGCATCATTTTCTCTTCCTCTGTTCCGGGTAAGAAGCCGATCGATTCTCCGATATCTGGCGTGTTACGGGTGACGATAATCTTATCGAACATCTTCTTCTCAATGGTTTGTTCAAGAGCGGCGGCCATCGCGAGCAGCGTTTTCCCGCTACCAGCGGCTCCGGTTAAAATCACCAAATCAATGCTTGGATCAAGCAAGGCATCAAGTGCCATCGCTTGGTAGATATTTTTCGGGGTGATGTCCCACGCTTTGCGGTGCATCATTCTCTCGCGGCCAATATCAAGCAGCGTAATTTTTTCTGCGTTGATTTCATGCACGCGCGCCGCAAAATCGCTCTCTTCATCAATGACATATTGATTAATAAAGGTCGGATCAAACGGCGCTTTATCTAACGTATGGAAGGCTTTTCCGCCGACGGTTCTACTCTCAACTTCATCGACGTTGTTCCAAAAATTTCCTTCACGAACTTGGAAGCCTTTGGTCAGGTACTGCACATCATCAATCAATTGGTCAGTGCGGTAATCCTCAACATAGCGCACGCCTGCACCTTTAGCGCGCAATCGCATGTTGATGTCTTTGGTGATGAGAACCACAGCGCGTGGCGCTCGTTTCGCTTGCAGGTAAAGTACAGCGTTGAGGATACGGTTGTCGCCGGCTTTGTCAGCAAAGGCTTTGACGGTTTCTTGCAACTCAAAGTCGGCAAGGATCGAGATAGTTCCCGTCTTGCTGGCCTCTTTAGAAAATGGAATACCTTCGGTAATTTCGTCTGGGGTGGCATCGTGGAATAAGTGCTCTAAAGCACGAATCGCGACCCGCGCATCTCGTGCAACATCGCGTTTGCTGTCTTTGATCCGGTCAAGTTCTTCAAGAACGGTCATCGGAATGACCACGTCATGCTCTTGGAAGGAGTAAATGGCTAAAGGTTCATGAAGCAGGATGTTGGTATCAAGTACAAACAGTTTCCGATCGGTATCGCCCATAAGCGTCTCCTTGCTGCTGTGCAGCGTGCTTAACAAAAGGTGCTAGCAAGTAGAGGTTATCGATCAATGGATGCCGGTAGTGACTCGATTGCTCGATGACTTACTGCAAGCCTGTGTTGATACTCATTGTCTGTTTGGTCTGCATGCTTTGTGCCAGAGTCATCCTTTTGACTGGCAAAGCAAGCATCGTTACAACAAGTATAGCAACCTTGTTTACTACAAATGCCACCGATTTCTTACAGTTTGATGTCAACCAAAAGTTGAAGAAAAAAATCTTGGTTATCCTTCGCTTTACACGTGACCTGTATCACGCCATCAAGTAAGATTAGCGACCTTTTTCTGCACCACACTCCAACAACAATCATAATTAGGAGTTGCCTTCACGTGGTAGCAGATCGATACAATCCATTCCAAATAAATAAGGTAGTCGATTCATGAGTTTTGCTTTGGGGCAACGCTGGATAAGCGATACAGAAAGTGATCTTGGTTTAGGTACTGTGGTAGCGCTTGATGCGCGTACTGTGACCTTGATGTTTGCTGCATCAGAAGAAAACCGCGTTTATGCACGCAGTGACGCCCCGGTAACACGAGTGACGTTCAATAGCGGCGATGTGGTTGAAAGCCAAGAAGGCTGGTCGCTACGCGTTGAGCAAGTTGTTGAAGAACAAGGACTACTCACTTATCTCGGTACGCGCGAAGACAACGATGAAAGCGGCGTGGCGCTACGTGAAATTTTCTTAAGCCACCAAATCCGTTTCAACAAACCGCAAGATAAATTGTTCGCAGGTCAAATTGATCGCATGGATAATTTTGTGTTGCGTTATCGCGCCCTGACTAACCAATATCAACAACACAAAAGCCCAATGCGTGGTTTATGTGGCATGCGCGCGGGCCTGATTCCTCATCAGCTTTATATCGCACATGAGGTTGGCCGTCGCCATGCGCCCCGCGTGTTATTAGCCGATGAAGTGGGGTTAGGTAAAACCATTGAAGCGGGGATGATCATTCATCAACAAGTGCTTTCTGGCCGCGCGGAACGTATTTTAATTGTGGTGCCGGAAACCTTGCAGCACCAATGGTTGGTGGAGATGATGCGTCGCTTTAATCTTCATTTCTCCATTTTTGATGAGGAGCGCTGTGTTGAAGCGTTCGCTGAAGCACACAACCCTTTTGATACTCAGCAATATGTGCTTTGTTCGCTCGATTTTCTGCGTAAAAGTCGTCAACGTTTTGAACAAGCACTTGAGGCGGAGTGGGATCTATTGGTGGTGGATGAAGCGCACCATCTAGAATGGAGCCAAGATAAACCAAGCCGCGAATATCAAGTGGTCGAAGGGCTAGCGCAAAACACCCCAGCGGTATTGCTGCTAACGGCAACGCCGGAGCAATTGGGCCGTGAAAGCCACTTTGCGCGTTTGCGTTTGCTCGATCCCGATCGTTTTTACGATTACGAGGCGTTCGTTGAAGAAGAAGAGCAATATGCGCCCGTAGCCGATTCAGTCAGTGCCTTGTTTTCGGGTGAGAAGTTGCAAAACGAAGCCAAAAACCAAATCACTGAGCTACTTTCAGAGCAAGATGTTGAGCCGCTGTTTCGCATTATTGAAAGCGATGCCGATGAAGAGAGCAAAGCCTCTGCTCGCCAAGAGCTGATTGATAATCTAATGGATCGCCATGGCACAGGCCGCGTGCTGTTTAGAAACACCCGCGCTGCGATTAAAGGGTTTCCTGTGCGCAATGTGCACTTGATGCCGATGGAAATCCCTGCGCAATATACCACCTCGATGCGTGTGGCTGGCATGATCGGCGGTAAGCTCTGTGCTCAGGCTCGCGCGATGAAAATGCTCTATCCCGAAGAGATTTTCCAAGAGTTTGAAGGCGATGATGCAAGCTGGTGGCAGTTCGATTCTCGCGTGAATTGGCTGCTTGAAAAAGTGAAAGAAAAACGCAGCGAAAAGATTTTAGTGATCGCTTCTCGCGCTAGCACCGCGTTACAACTGGAGCAAGCACTGCGTGAGCGTGAAGGCATTCGCGCCACCGTTTTTCATGAAGGTATGTCGATTTTAGAACGTGATAAAGCCGCCGCTTATTTCGCACAAGAAGAGGGTGGCGCGCAAGTGCTTATCTGTAGTGAAATCGGCTCTGAAGGGCGTAACTTCCAATTTGCTAACCAGTTGGTGATGTTTGATCTGCCGTTTAACCCAGATCTTCTAGAGCAACGCATTGGCCGTTTGGATCGTATTGGTCAACACCGTGATATCGATATCCATGTGCCGTACCTTAAAGGCACATCGCAAGCGATTTTGGCGCGTTGGTTTGATGAAGGCTTGAATGCATTTGCTGAAACCTGCCCAACAGGCCGCGCTGTGTATGATAAATATGCCGATGATCTGATTGACATGCTGGCTTCGGGAAATATCGATACGCTGGATGAGATCATTGAACAGTCGGCAACGCTCAACAAAACGTTGAAGGCTCAGCTTGAACAAGGGCGTGACCGACTGCTTGAAATGCATTCAAACGGTGGCGAAAAAGCATTGAAAATCGTCGAAAGTATAGCATCAACGGATGGCGATACTAACTTGGTTACTTTCGCTTTGAGCTTATTTGATGCGATCGGTTTAAACCAAGATGATCGGGGTGAAAACGCGCTGGTGGTCACACCATCAGAGCACATGATGGTGCCAAGCTACCCCGGTTTGCCGTATGAAGGAGCGACCATCACTTTTGATCGTGATACGGCATTATCGCGTGAAGATATGAATTTCATCAGTTGGGAACACCCGATGATTCAAGGCGGGATCGACCTACTGATGAGCGAAGGCGTGGGAACATCGGCGGTTTCTCTGCTGAAAAATAAAGCTCTGCCTGTTGGGACTTTGCTACTTGAGTTGATCTATGTGGTGGATGCACAAGCGCCAAAACGCAGTGGTATCAGCCGCTTCCTTCCTCAAACACCGATCCGTTTGATGATGGATGCGCGTGGTAATGATCTCTCCGCGCAAGTTGAGTTTGAAAGCTTCAACCGCCAATTAAGCCCAGTGAATCGTCATTTGGCCAGCAAGCTCGTTACGTCGGTACAAAATGATGTGCATAGCTTAATTGCTGCCAGTGAAAGCCAAGTTGTGAGCCGTGTTGAAGCGATTCGTGAACAAGCGCAGAAAGAGATGCAGTCGAGCTTAAACGGTGAACTGGAGCGCTTATTGGCGCTTAAAGCAGTCAACCCGAACATTCGTGATGAAGAGATCAGCGCGATTGAAGAGCAGATCAACGAGTTAAGCGGTTACATCGGTAAAGCGCAATTCCAACTGGATTCGTTGCGTTTAATCGTTGTGACGCATAACTGATCCCTTTACTTGGCCCTTGTGGCGGACATTAAAAACAACAAAGGCCTTTTTCATAAGGCCTTTGTTTTATCTGCTGTTACATAAGCCACTTCCACCAAATAAACAGCGCTAAAAAGCCAAACAGATAAACAAGCCCTACGATAGACAGCGCTTTGAGTTTTTTTCCTACTGCGAGTTCAGCCGGTAAAGGTGTTTTAGTCACCAGAATATAGTTGAGCAGCGCAAAAATTGGCGTGGTCATAAATGCCATGATCATCGCAAAATTCAGCATTGGCATCAGTGCTGAAGCCCAAAAGGCAATGATGGCCAGCGCTAAAGCCGATACCACGATGACCCAAGCTTGGTAGCAACGTGGGCTTTGGCTCTCTTTGTTTTGCAAAAGACGTTGTGATTCTGCAATCACTCGTGAATAGCCATCAATGACGGTGATGGTGCTGCCAAAAATACAGAAAAAGGCGATCACTGCAATTAAATAACGTGACCACTCACCTATGGTTGAAGCGTACAATCCGACCAATTGATGCGAAAAGCCGACGCCAGATTTCGAGAGCTCAACGCCTGTTCCGTGTAGTACTAAGGCACCAAGCGCTAAAAATACAATCGCCAAGATTGCAGTACCGATATAGCCCACATTGAAATCAAATAGTGCGGATTGCGGCGTCACTTGCTGCTCTTGGCATTGACGCTTGAGCCACACCGAAGTGATGCTCGAAATCTCAATGGGTGCGGGCATCCAGCCCATTGTCACCACCAAAAAACCGATCGCGGCGAGTGTCCAAGGTGAAGGCGAAATGGTTTCTACCACTATCTGTGCTGGGGTTGCGACGGCAATCACCACGGCGAGTAAGGTGGCGATTGTCAGTACTGCCATAATCATTTTAGAAAGTGAGTCGAGCGCGCGAAAGTGGCCTGCAAAAAGGATCAGCAAACAAGTGGTCAGCACAATCACGGAAAGAACAATATTGCCCAGCTCAAAAGGGACAAAATAGGCCAGTAAACTGGCGCTAAACAGCAGTAACGCGGCGGTGTTTATAATGGCCGACACCACACTTAAGAGGGCAAAAACCCATAAGTAAGCGCGCCCGAGATGAGCATAGCCTTGTACTAAACTTTTGCCTGTCCCCATGGTGTATTGAATGCCAGCCTTAAAAAAGGGGTATTTTAATAAGTTGACTAGCAAAATGAGGCCTGCGAGTTGCCAGCCATAAATTGCACCTGCTTGAGTTGATGCGACGAGATGAGAGCCGCCGACGGCTGCTGCTGCCATCATAATGCCCGGCCCGAGTGAACGAAGCAGTTGTGGCAGGGTTAAACGTTTGGCCGATTGATAAGGGACGCTGTGTTCCATTCTTGTTCCTTAGACTTGATGTTGTGTTATTTATAATTTTTGCTTTTGAAGCTGACTTTAATGTCAAGCTCATCAATCAATATCACACCCAGTCAATCTGTCAATTTTAAGTTACATTTCAAGTGATATTTCTAAGCAAGGCTAACTTACTGACGATTTCATGATTTAACGAAACTAAGATGACTCTTCTCTATTGGCTTGGCGGAGAGGTTGTTATAATGCGCCGATTTTTTTAGGAGAAACCTTCGATGGCTATGCTTGAATACACGCCGCCCACAGATCCTTGGATTGATATTGTCTATGAAGATGATCAGATTCTCGCGGTGAATAAACCTTCAGGTCTGCTGTCGGTTCCAGGACGCTTGCCTGAGCATCACGACAGTATGTGGAGTCGTTTGGCTGAGCAATATCCAGAGATCCAAGTTGTGCATCGTTTGGATATGTCGACTTCTGGCTTGATGGTGCTGGCAAAAAATAAATACGCGGAAGGGGCATTGAAAAAGCAGTTTCAATACCGTTTAACGCATAAAATTTATTACGCTCGCGTGTGGGGCGTAATGGAACTTGACGAGGGGGCGGTTGAATTACCCCTGATTTGCGATTGGCCAAATCGGCCTAAACAGAAAGTCTGCTTTGAAGATGGAAAACCATCAAAAACTTTATATCAAGTAGCGAAAAGAGAAGAAAAAACGACAATTGTACGTCTTTTTCCTGTGACTGGCCGTTCGCATCAATTACGTGTGCACATGCAAGCTTTGGGGTATCCGATTGTGGGTGATGAGTTTTATGCCCCGCAAGAAGCGCAAGATTTTTCCGATCGCTTAGCGCTGCATGCCGCAGAGCTCAGTTTTTATCATCCAAAGAGTCATTGGTTGCGTAACCTTTTTGTTGCTTGTGACTTTTATCCCGAAGCACAAGAGCAAATTTTGCAACACTTTGATCCTGAGCGAAAATTACCAGATTACAAAACGTTGCCCCGACCTTAGTGTGACGTGGGTGGCGACAAGGAGCTGATATGTCACTACCCACGGTTGTATTTCTCGATAGGGCCACAATCCCTGCTTATATTCGATTGCCAAGCTTACCTTTTGCTCATCATTGGCTTGAGTTTGACTTTACTTCTGCCGAACAAGCGCTCGATCGCCTATCTCAAGCCGATATCGTAATCACCAATAAAGTGGTGCTGGATAGAGCGTTACTCTCACAATGTCCGAAATTGCGCTTGATTGCTGTGTCGGCCACAGGCGTCAATAACGTCGATGTCGATTACTGTCGTGAAGCAGGCATCGCACTGGTGAATGTTCAAGGCTATGCCACCCGTTCTGTTCCGGAACATGTAGTTGGGATGATTTATGCCTTAAGGCGTAACTTGTTTGCTTATCATCAAGATATTGCCAATGGCGAGTGGCAGCGCAATCAACAATTTTGCTTTTTTACTCATCCGATAGGGGATGTTGCAGGTTCAACGCTTGGTATTGTGGGGAGTGGCGCGCTCGGACAGGCAACCGCAGCGTTGGCACGAGCGATAGGCATGCAGGTGATATTTGCTGAACGAAAGGGGGCCAAGGTATGCCGACAAGGTTTTATGCCCTTTGAACAAATGTTAGCGGAGGCGGATGTTGTGAGTTTGCATTGCCCATTGAGCGAGCAAACCCGAAACCTGATAGGTGAGAACGAATTAAAGATGATGAAGCCTAATGCATTGTTGATTAACGCAGGCCGTGGTGGTTTGGTTGATGAGCAAGCACTTGTGACAGCATTGAAATCTGGGCAAATTGCTGGCGCTGGAGTGGATGTATTCAGTCGAGAACCAGCGGACAAAACAAATCCCTTACTAGCCAATATGGATTTGCCAAATTTGTTGCTCACACCACACGTGGCATGGGGTAGTGACTCAGCTATTTCACAATTGGCAACGATTTTGATGGATAACATTGCCGCGTTTGAGCGTGGAGAGCACAAAAATCGCGTCTGCTGATGGCGTGAATAAATAAAAAAGGTCGGTATTTTCACACCGACCTTTTTAATGGTAACGCAATCGCGATTATAGCGCGGCTATGGTCGCTTTCTGTTCTTCCAGTTTAACCAAGGTATCTTGATAGCCATTCAGCTTTTGACGCTCGATAGCGACAACGGCTTCGGGTGCTTTAGCGACGAACCCTTGGTTATTGAGTTTGCCTTCAATGCGTTTGATTTCGCCTTGAGTTTTAGCAATCTCTTTTGCTAAGCGCTCTAGCTCCGCATCTTTATCAATCAAACCAGCCATTGGGATCATCAGCTCAGATTGACCAACCAGCGCCGTTGCACAAGCAGGAGTCTCTTCACCCTCTTCAAGAACGCGTAGTGCCTCCAGTTTAGCCAGTGACAACAGTACCGCTTTGTTCGCTTCTAAACGTGCCACTTCTTGCTTGTTGGCGGCTTTTAGCATCACGTTAAGAGGTTTGCCTGGGTTGATATCGTACTCGGCACGTAGGTTGCGAATGCTAGTAATAAAGGCTTTCACCCATTCGATATCATCTAGCGCCGCTTGGTTGAAGTTCGCTTCATCGTACTGAGGCAGCGCTTGCAGCATGATGGTGTCACCTTCAACGCCGTCCACTAATGGCTTAATGCTTTGCCAAATGGTTTCAGTGATATACGGGATCACTGGGTGCGCGAGGCGTAATGTTTTCTCTAATACCGTAATTAATGTACGGCGCGTTGCACGTTGCTGCGCTTCACTGCCTTTCCACAATACGGGTTTAGTCAGCTCTAAGTACCAGTCGCAGAATTGGTTCCAGATGAATTCGTAAAGGGTATTTGCCGCCATATCTAAACGGAAGTTGTTGATATGGTTGTTGAACTCTTTAGCCGTCAATTCAAATTGAGACTCGATCCATTTATCGGCTAACGAATACTCAAGCTCGCTACCTGCGTTAAAGCCACAATCGAGATCTTCGGTATTCATCAACACGTAACGGCTCGCGTTCCAGAGTTTGTTACAGAAGTTGCGGTAACCTTCTAGGCGTTTCATGTCCCAGTTGATATCACGACCGGTTGAAGCCATCGCTGCTAGCGTGAAACGCAGTGCGTCGGTTCCATAAGGTTCGATACCATTTTCAAAGGTTTTACGTGTATTTTTCTCGATCTTGGCTGCAAGCTGTGGCTGCATCATGTTGCCACAACGTTTTTCAACCAGAGACTCAAGATCAATACCATCGATCATGTCGATAGGATCAAGCACGTTGCCTTTAGATTTTGACATTTTGTCGCCGTTTTCATCACGGATAAGGCCTGTGACATAAACAGTTTTAAATGGCACTTGTGGTTTACCATTCTCATCTTTACAGAAGTGCATGGTCATCATGATCATGCGTGCAACCCAGAAGAAGATGATGTCGAAACCAGTAACAAGAACGTCAGACGGGTGGAATGTTTTTAGTGCCTCAGTATTTTCTGGCCAGCCTTGTGTACCAAAAGTCCAAAGAGCGGATGAGAACCAAGTATCCAATACATCATCATCTTGGCGCAGTACCACCACTGGGGCTAGGTTGTTTTGTTCGCGCACTTCTTCTTCGCTACGGCCGACATAAACGTTGCCGTCGTTGTCATACCAAGCAGGAATACGATGACCCCACCAAAGTTGGCGTGAGATACACCAATCTTGCACGTCACGCATCCATGAGAAGTACATGTTTTCGTACTGCTTAGGCACAAATTGAATCTCGCCATCTTCAACGGCTTTGGTTGCGACTTCCGCTAGTGGCGCTGTGCGTACGTACCATTGGTCGGTCAGCATCGGTTCGATAACCACACCACCACGGTCACCGTAAGGAATGGTGAGGTCGTGATCTTTGATTTCTTCAAGCAGGCCGAGAGCTTCAAATTCAGCTACGATGGCTTTACGTGCCGCAAAGCGCTCCATACCTTGGTATTTAGCAGGTAGATCGCTGCTGTAAGCGTCACTTGGTTCACCATTGGTGTTGAACACTTCGGCGGCGTCACGAATGTTGGCATCAAAGGTGAAAATGTTGATCATCGGCAGTTGGTGGCGCTTACCGACTTCATAGTCATTGAAGTCGTGAGCAGGGGTGATCTTCACACAGCCTGTGCCTTTTTCCATGTCGGCGTGCTCATCGCCCACGATAGAAATGCGACGATTGACGATTGGCAGCATGATCTCTTTGCCGATCAGAGCTTGGTAGCGTGGATCTTCAGGGTTAACCGCTACGCCTGTGTCACCCAGCATGGTTTCAGGACGAGTGGTCGCAACAACAATGTAGTCTTTACCGTCTGCTGTTTTTACGCCGTCAGCCAGTGGGTAACGGAAGTGCCACATGTGACCTTTGACGTCTTTGTTTTCTACTTCTAGATCAGAAATTGCAGTGTGCAGTTTTGGATCCCAGTTCACAAGACGTTTACCACGGTAGAGTAAATCTTCTTGGTAAAGGCGAACAAACACTTCTTGAACGGCATTGGATAGGCCCGCATCCATAGTGAATCGTTCACGATCCCAGTCTACCGATGCGCCAAGGCGGCGAAGCTGTTTAGTGATGGTGCCACCTGATTCGCCTTTCCACTCCCAAATTTTGTCGATAAACGCTTCGCGACCGTAGTCATGCTTGGTTTTGCCTTCTTCAGCAGCAATTTTACGTTCAACCACCATTTGGGTAGCAATACCGGCGTGGTCTGTACCCACTTGCCATAAGGTATTTTTGCCTTTCATGCGTTCGCAGCGGATCAAAGTATCCATAATGGTGTCTTGGAATGCGTGACCCATATGAAGGCTACCAGTGACGTTCGGCGGTGGGATCATGATGCTGTACGCTTCTTTTGATGTATCACCGTGAGGCTTAAAGTAGCCGTTCTCTTCCCAAGTCTGATACAGAGCTTGTTCGATTGCTGTTGGGTTATATGTCTTTTCCATAGTGCTCTTAAATGGATACTGTGAATGGTTAATCTTAGTCAAACTTCATAAGTGAAGGATCTTGTTAAAGATCGCCTTAACTATAAGGTTTGACCTATGGATGTTGGATCTCGATTGTTTGCAATTGGTAGCCAGCTTGACGGTAGATTTTATACCTTTCGCGTGCTCGTTGCTTTGCTTTTTCTTCGCAGGGGACGAAGTCTACCACCTCAGCAAAGGCGTTCGCAAAGGTTGTATGATTATCCGCCACATTTATTACCAGTTGACGATTCCAATTGGGTTTGACGTTGGGGTAGCCAATCTCGATATGAGTAGAGTATTTCGGGCCTTCACCCACCAGATTGTGCGCGACAAACTGTTCAGCAGGTACTTGCCATAAATGTTCGGCAAACTGTTCAGCGTGAGTTTTATCATCACAATGCAGATAAATTTTTGCCCCTTGTTTGGCGAAGTGATGAGCCAGAAATAGGACATATTGCTCAAAGCCTGCCAGCGTTGCTTGAGGGCTTTCTTCGTTCACAATGTAAAAGGTGGCTCGCTGCATGTTGTCACCTACTATCTAATCGCTCATCAACAAAAAAGGGCCTTGCGGCCCTTTTCACATTTTGAGGTTATTCCTCAGACTCTTGGCCGCTGCGGTTCAATAAGAACTGGACGAGCAATGAGACGGGACGACCTGTTGATCCTTTTGCTGCTCCTGACTTCCATGCCGTGCCTGCAATATCCAAATGCGCCCAGTTATATTTCTTAGCAAATTTAGATAAGAAGCAGCCAGCGGTAATCGTACCACCAGGGCGACCACCGATGTTTGCCATATCAGCAAATGGACTCTTTAGCTGCTCATGGTACTCGTCGGCCATTGGTAGACGCCATGCGCGATCGCTTGCTTGTTCTGAAGCATTAACCAATTCATGCGCCAATGGGTTGTGGTTTGAAACCACGCCACTGATGTGGTGACCTAATGCAATCACACAAGCGCCAGTTAGTGTCGCCACATCTACCACGCAATCGGGTTCAAAACGCTCAACGTAAGTGAGAGCATCACATAGAACTAAGCGACCTTCGGCATCGGTATTGAGTACTTCAACCGTTTGGCCAGACATAGTCGTGAGAATGTCACCAGGGCGATAGGCATTGCTGCCTGGCATATTTTCACAGCCGGCTAAGATACCCACGACATTTAATGGCAATTTCAATTTAGCCAATGCTTTCATTGCGCCAAAGACTGACGCCGCACCGCACATGTCATACTTCATTTCATCCATGCCTTCGCCTGGTTTTAATGAAATACCGCCGGAATCAAACGTCAGGCCTTTACCCACCAACACAATTGGTTTTGCATCTGGATCTGGGTTGCCTTTGTACTCAATGACCGACATCATCGACTCATTTTTTGAGCCACGACCGACGGCGAGATAAGAGGTCATGCCCAACTTTTCCATCTCTTCTTCACCAATGATTTTGGTGGTGACGCTCTCGTAGTCGTCCGCTAAGCGGCGCGCTTGAGATGCAAGATAAGCTGGGTTGGCAATGTTTGGTGGCATATTGCCGAGATCTTTCGACGCTTTCACACCGGATGCAATCGCAAGGCCGTGTGTAATCGCGCGCTCACCTAAGTTAAGCTCACGGCGAGTCGGTACGTTAAAAACAAGTTTGCGCAGTGGGCGGCGAGTCTCCGGTTTAACGCTCTTGAATTGATCAAAGGTGTACAGACCATCTTTCGTTGCTTCAACCGCTTGGCGTACTTTCCAATAAGTATCACGGCCTTTAACGTGTAGTTCAGTCAGAAAACATACGGCTTCCATTGAACCCGTTTCGTTCAGTGTGCTGATGGTTTTTTGAATGATTTCTTTGTACTGACGTTCGCCTAATTCGCGCTCTTTACCACAACCTACCAGTAAAACGCGTTCAGACAGAACACCAGGGACTTGATGCAGCAGTAGCATCTGGCCGGGTTTACCCTCGAGATCACCACGGCGAAGTAGTGAACTAATATAGCCGTCGCTGATTTTATCAAGCTGCTCTGCTACTGGAGAAAGGCGGCGTGGTTCGAACACTCCAACAACGATACATGCGCTACGTTGTTTCTCTGGACTGCCACTTTTTACACTGAACTCCATGCGTACTCCTACATCCTGAAGACAAATAGAACTAAATGTTAGATAATGCGCTCTTAGTGGTTGAATCCGAGTTTGGATCTACTTTTAATTGAACGCCTAA
>NZ_CAWNHY010000223.1:0-2099 GCF_963874335.1 Vibrio sp. V10_P2A27P122
ATCTTAATAACTATGAAATGGAAAAAATCAAAATATAATGAAACGAATCTTACAATTACAAACTCTCGTTCGGAAAATAATAATTTATGCTTGATTTTCATTGCAGTCGCACACAAATAGAATTGAATCATCAAACGATGGAATATAGCCCATCTAGGCCTGTTCCATTCTATCAACCCATCACAGATCACAATAAAAATGTTGTGGGTGTTGAAGTTCTCGCTCGTTACTTCGATAGCAATGAGTACAGGAGCTTTCACTTCAATGAATTAACTAGAGATCATACTTTAGCGATCGACATTGAAATCTTGGAATCTGTAGTCAATGAATTTCCAGAAATGGCTAGGAAAGATTTAACCTTTGTCTCATTTAACCTGACTCCGGTAGAACCCTCTTGGTACTACTGCCAAATACTACTTGATACGATTAAAGAAGCTCAGAAAAACAACATCACAATTTGGATTGAGATTCCGGAGCACACTCCACTTCACCCATCACACCTGATACTTTTGCAACAGCTAAAAAATCATCCCGTTAAAATTGCCTTTGATGATTTTGGAACGAAAGAAAGTCAATTCCAACGCTTATTGAGTATGGAATGTGATGTGGTGAAATTTGATCGTCAACTACTGCTTCAGGCAACAAAAAATAATTACTCACTTAGTATGTTCAAAAAACTTGTAGGGTATTTTCAATCGATTGGGAAAGAAGTAGTTTGCGAAGGGATTGAAACTGAAGAACAACTGGCCTTAGTTATCAGTGCCGGTTTTGATTTCATCCAAGGTTATGCTTTAGGAAAACCCGCACCTCACTACTAAGACTAAAAACTTCAAAAGAACTCCACTCATGAGGTGGAAATGCGAGAATTTAGGAAAGCTCTGAAAATTAACTAATTACAGCATTGTAACCATAAAAAGCCACCACTGCATGAGTCAATGTCACAGAGCTTTTGCCAGTTAATGTGATTTTTGTGGCGTTCGAGTATGCCCTTGACCGTTCACATGTCGGTTAGGTATAGGCAATCGGACTGGTGGACGAGCTATTGATGGTGAACGTGAGATCATATGAAACATAGTGACATCCTCCTTCATTTTGACGCGGCTATGCCTTTGTCTTTATGAAAGAAAGATGCCAACTTATTTAAGATGCTACTGAATCTACCGATTGTGCGTGTAGATCTCTTAATGTTTGAATTTCTTGGGCCCAAATGTCTGGATCGATTGTCTCTAAAATCAATGGGATACCATCAAACCTTGCATCTTTGGCAATAAATTCAAAGCATGGCCAACCAATTTCGCCTTGCCCTAGAGAATGATGGCGGTCAACACGGCTGGCAAACTTTGCCTTTGAGTCGTTGATGTGCATTGCACGTAAGTAGTGCATTCCCACCACGCTATCAAACTCTGAAAAGGTTGCCTCGCACGCCTCAACTGTGCGCAAATCATAACCTGCAGTAAAAGTATGACACGTGTCAAGGCACACACCTACTCGCGATTTATCCTCAACTTGCTGGATAATTTCGGCTAAATGTTCGAAACGCCAGCCTAGATTCGTCCCCTGCCCTGCGGTGTTTTCAATCACAGCAACGACCTCAGGCACGGCTTGATGTGCAAGGTTTATCGATTCTGCAATTGTCGCAAGACATTCACTTTCTGAGACTTGTTTAAGGTGACTACCCGGATGAAAATTCAGAAGCGTCAGCCCCAGTTGCTGGCAACGTTGCATTTCATCAATAAAAGCTTCGCGTGACTTAGCAAGCTTATCGGCTTCTGGCGCGCCCAGATTAATAAGGTATGAATCATGCGGCAAAATGTGTTCACTTTTAAAACCAAGCATGTGGCAGTTAGCCTTAAAAGCGCGAATGGTTGCCTCTTCGAGCGGTTTAGCAACCCACTGGCGCTGGTTTTTAGTGAATAAAGCAAATGCATTTGCTCCAATTTCTCTCGCTCTCAATGGGGCTTGGTCAACGCCGCCAGAGGCCGATACATGAGCACCAATAAATTTCATTCCACAGCCCTGAATTCTATTTGTCATTAAATCACTTTGTACTTTCAACATTGGACTTCAATTGTCTGATTTTCTGTTACTTAGGTCAAACA
>NZ_CAWNHY010000224.1:0-2097 GCF_963874335.1 Vibrio sp. V10_P2A27P122
CTATTAATACAATATCTATATTCACACTATTCAATTATCTGAATATAGATATTGTGCTTTTAAGCCTTGAATGCAAGATTAGACTAAAATTTTTTTGCAAACCTTAAACTAAATCAATAAAAGTTAAATTTTTCAAATAAAGTTTGGGTAGTGCGAGCACTACCCAAATTCGTATTAGTCCAAGCTCATTATAGCCAAGCTTTTAAACCGTATTGGTTTTCAAGCATACCAACCGCAAGCATAGCAATTAAACAGATGATCAGCACACCACCTGGAATGATGATTTTGTCGATAAAAGACAGCTTTGATGCACGTTCTTTGTCGCCAATTAGGCCATTGTTATCGAGTAGCATGGTCAATGCCCACGCTAGAACAGGGTTCACCACAGCGCTACCAAAGATACAGATGCCCGCTGCTTGTGAATCTTTTGTGTTTCTTACCATTTGCATACCCGCTTCTAGTAAAGGAAGAAATACCCCTACTAATAGAGCAATACGCATCACTGGAGGCCAAACCGCTACGTCCATAGGGAAGCCAAGGATAGCAATAGTCATGACCAATAAACCTAAGATGATGGCACCACCAGGAATTGGGCGTTTAGCAATCGCCGCTGGGATCATATACGTTCCCCATGACGATGTGATATTACCACCACCAAGTGCTGTACCTACCATTTGACGAATTGAACACATGGTCATTGTGTCATCAACATCCATCAGTACTTTTTCAGTTCTCTTCGGATAGTTCAATTCTTGGAAAATTCGGTGACCAAGGAAATCTGGTGACCACATCGCAACCGCCAAAATAGCAAAGGGCAATGAGGCGATAAAGTGTTCTACTGTTGGCAAACCAAGCATCCAACCTTCAGTGGTTGAGCCCCACCAGTAAACAGGGTTAAGGTTAGGTAAGCCCATTTGAGTTTCAAATTGAAGATCAAAGCCAGTACCGAATAAAAGCGCAATCGCAAGCCCAGTCATTGCACAGACAGGAATTGCTAACCAACGCATGTTGATTTTTGCAAGAAATGCATACAGCACAATATTGACACCTAAAACCACTAGGCCAACGTAACCTAAGCTGCCTGCGGCGACATCGACCGATTGCAAACTGGTAGCCCAAGTTTGGATAGAACCAATTTGGCTCATTGTTCCGGTAAAGCCGAGGAAGATAAGCAACCCGCCTGCGGTTCCCTCGGAGGTTAGATTGACCAGTTTCGAGCCTCCTTTAAAGTAACTTAAGAGAAGACCAAAAACGCCAAGCAAAATTGCCAATGCCAAAGGGTGTGCACCGGCTAATGCGATTGAGCCGATAAGAGGGATCATTGGGCCATGGTTGCCAGCTAAGTTGGCTTTTGGGTTTAAGAAGCCAGAGGCAATAACACAGAAGAAGAGGGCAGGAAATAACATCTCTACACGTGCAACTTCAATCGCGAAGTCTTTACCTAGATGAATGTGATCCCATGCTTGGGTTAGGCCATCAGCCCAAGACATCATTACCGCTGAGTACATGGCGATGATGCCGATTGTGCCCGCGATGGCTGGTACAAAATCTTCAAGTTCAAAACGGAAGTCACGACCAGGTAAGTTCAAACCAAAGCGACGGGGCTTCATGATTTGCAGTTCGTGGTCTAGGTAATCTGAACGGCTTGCAAACTCAGATGCTGGACGATGCAGCTCTTTATAGCTTTTCGTCTCGATTTCTGAGCGCTCATTGTTGACTACGTCTGGCATAGATTCCTCATATTTTTTAAAAGTTAGTAATTCGTACTGAATCCTAGTAATCCGCGAAGAAGCGGTAATGTTTTTAATTGAATATGTAGCACATCTCATATGTGCTTGCATAACAACAACTAAAAAAGAGAGTGTGGTTATTTATACAACCTTATCTTTGCTCGCGAGTTTAGCTTGCTTATCCTTTAGGGTGATTGATCTTGATCACTTTAAGAATAAATGTGAAAGAAAACTACAGCAGCCTAATGAAAACGGGGGGTTGAGCCGTTACTTGCTTGAAATAAGTTTTCACATTGTGATGTTTGTAAAAGAGTTTCAATGATATTAATGACCTTAAATATCTTATGAATCTAGGTGTACTTTATAC
>NZ_CAWNHY010000225.1:0-2091 GCF_963874335.1 Vibrio sp. V10_P2A27P122
GGCGTCTATGCTTACGATATATATGGAAGTTTTACTTTTGGTTACCGTGAGCAGGAACGCTTTCCTTTGTGCAGTTCTTTTAAATCACTTCTGGCAGCGGCTATTTTACAAAAATCGCAAAATCAACTGCTGAACTTAGACACTTCTATCGATTTTAGTGAACGTGATCTAGAGTTTTGGTCACCAATTACCGAGGAAAATCACGCCGAAGGAATGAGCATAGGCCAACTGGCTCAAGCTGCCCTTCAATACAGCGATAATGGCGCTACCAATATTTTATTAGAGCGTTATATCGGTGGCCCTAAAGGTATGAATACCTTTATGAAAAGCATTGGAGATGAAGATTTCCGTTTAGACCGTTGGGAGCTAGAACTCAATACAGCAATACCCGGAGACGAACGAGACACCTCTACACCTAAATCAATGGCGACGAGCATTGGCAAGCTATCTTTTGGCAATGTACTGTCGGCCTCCCATCAGGAGTTATTTCATGATTGGCTAATCGGTAACACGACTGGAGATAACAGAATCAGAGCTGCCGTTCCTAAGCAATGGCAAGTCGGTGATAAAACGGGAACCTGTGGTGCCTATGGTGCAGCAAGCGATGTCGCTGTTATTTGGCGAGAAAAAGCATCTCCGTTAGTAATAGCAATATATACACATAAATCTGAACCAAGCGCGAAACATAGCGATAAGATAATAGCAGAGGTTGCTAAAGAAACTTTGCAATACATTATAAGTCAATAAAATACTATTCCCACTCAAGTGGTCAATTAAAGTTGCCGACTTGAGTGGGAATGCAAATCTTATAGCTTGTGATAACGAACGTATATCCCCTTCCTATTTGAAGTTTCAAGGGGGCTGGCTACGTTCGTTCATCCCAATCATAGAGTCTATCTATGCTCATGCACACTCGCTCACTTACCGCCTGCCTGCAACTCTAAATTGTTTGGGTATAGTATTCATTGAGCAACTCTAGTTAACTGTTATTCGAGCATCTTGATTGATTAAGCTGCAGATATCGAGTTGTATCAAACTGATTTATAATGATTATTTTAATTTACATTAATTTCCTATCTCATGGCCTAGTTTGCTGACATTATCGGCTCACTAGCCGCTGAACATGCATTATCCCTCAGAATAAACCTTCACAGATTGGATGATGACTCGACATAAACATTTTATCCAAAGGTATAAGTAATGACATTTCGTATTATTTTAATCCCAGCTTTACTGCTATTTTCTACCGTGAACCTAGCAGCAGAAGATACCAAAGAATACGTTTTTAACCTTCAACATGTTGTAAAAGAAAAATTAGCATTCGATTTGTTAATTCCATGGACGACCACTAATCATCCGACTGAGTCTACCGTTGATTTTGATCTTGTAAATCTTCATGACGCTGTGTATAAGCAAGAATTTATCGCCTCACTAGTAGAAAATGCAAGGATAAAATCAACTGACCCCGATCATAAATTTGATCTTGAACTTAAAAGGTCATCCACATTTTCAAATGACGGTAAATCCTGTAGCGAGACATCATCATGCCCAGATTTAAGTACCGTTGGTTTAACATCGCAGACACCACAGGATCATAAAGTTTTTGATGCAGCAGGTTTAGAACAAACTGTCATCAAGCTAGAAGGTCAAATAGGAAATAAAGTAATGCCAGGGTTTGTAATTAGACATAAGCGTAAAAATGAATTTCCAGCCGGGACTTATACTGAACAATGGGTATTGTCTATCACCCCTGCCATATAATGGTTCTGCTGACCAATCAAAGAGGCTACGCTTATGCGTAGTCTTTTTTGCGCCTGCTGTTTCTAAGTGAAATACCAAGTATTCTTATACACGTACTACTTAAGCCAACCACGGACAACGGCTTAAACGATTTTATGCATCGACTAACTTAGTCACTCGCCACTTATCTACCCCATCCTTTATCCTACGATGGCCAATATTAACACTTGCAACATTTAGTTAATGCTTTTTGCAGAGCCCATCGATATGGAGAGTCGCGACTCTATGCATCGCTAAAAGTCAACATGAACTGACTTTCCACTGTTCCTAATAATTACTATCAACCTGTTC
>NZ_CAWNHY010000226.1:0-2088 GCF_963874335.1 Vibrio sp. V10_P2A27P122
ATCAAACATACTGTAATCAGTTTTATCTACAAACTGGCTGGAAAGATGAGTTAAGTATTCTTATTAAAGTTGAAGCAACTCGCTGGGTCCTTATCTATTTAGGCTGCACCCATGAAGACAATTTATTTTCGCCATTAAATGTAAAACGTTAAAATCATACTTCTCAGTCATTCAATCGCTATGTCAACAACACTGGAAGCAAACTGAATTCCTTCTTGCGGAACCTGTCTTTTCTCCGGAATCCTACTCAGTAAAAAAACGAAAGTTCATAGAAGATGGCCTGCACTCTTTTGGCAAAGATTTACTTTCAACTAGAGAGAAACAAATAGCCCGTTTAATATTGCAAGGACTTGATACCAAAGAAATAGCAAAACAGTTGGACATTACAGAAGGAACGGTAAAAAATCACAGAAAGCGTATCTATGCTCAACTGAGGGTATCGTCACTCAGTGAACTGTTTCAAATCTTCCTCAACCATATTATTACCCACTAAATGAACTCATTATCCCTTTAAGGATATATCTCGCATAAGGTTCTATTCGTAATCTGTACATCACATTATTCATTACAGAGAAGACGTGATAGATGACATTCATTCAGGAACTACAAACGCGCGGATTAATTGCTCAAACCAGTGATTTAGACCAAATACAGCAACAACTGAACCAGCCACAAACAGTTTACTGCGGTTTCGATCCTACCGCTGGTAGCCTTCATATTGGGCACTTAGTTCCTCTAATTATGCTCAAGCGTTTTCAAGATGCCGGACATCAAGCATTAGCGCTTATTGGTGGCGCAACGGGTATGATTGGCGACCCAAGTTTCAAAGCTGTAGAGCGCAGTTTGAATACTGAAGAAACGGTAGCCAGTTGGGTCAAAGATCTCACTACTCAAATCGAGCAGTTGCTAGCTCCTCATTTAAGCAAGCCCATGACTATCGTCAACAACGCAGAATGGATGAGAGATATTAATGTCATCGATTTTTTCCGTGATGTCGGTAAGCATTTTTCAGTCAACAATATGATCAGCCGTGAGTCGGTAAAACAACGATTGCAAAGGCCTGAACAGGGCATTTCATTTACAGAATTTAGTTATAGTTTACTCCAGTCCTATGATTTTTCGGTGCTTAATCGAAACCATGGTTGTTGCTTACAAATTGGTGGTAATGACCAATGGGGAAATATTGTCAGCGGTATTGATTTAACACGTCGTCAGAATGGAGAACAAGTGTTTGGTTTGACCCTACCTTTGATAACGAAATCTGACGGTACTAAATTTGGTAAAACAGAAGGAGGAGCCGTTTGGCTTGACCCTGAAAAAACATCACCGTATATGTTTTATCAGTTTTGGTTATCCACTGAGGATACCGATGTTTATAACCTTCTTCGATACTACACATTCTTAACCTGTGAAGAAATCGATCAGATAGAATGGCAGGATAAGTCAAGCAACGGTAAACCCGAGGCACAAAAGATTCTGGCGCAGAATATGACTCGTTTTGTTCATGGTGAATCAGGGCTACTCAGCGCAGAGCGTATTACACAAGCATTATTCGCAAATAGCCTTGAGAAGCTGAGTTATAGTGAACTCAAACAATTAGAGCTAGATGGTATTCCAAGCATCGAAAGCACTCAGCAAGACATTGTAGAATTGTTGGTCGAATCAGGGTTAGCGAAATCAAAACGCATCGCCAGAGAGCTAATTGAAGACAATGCGATTAGTGTAAATGGTGAAAAAATAACACCAGATAATTCACTGCTAGGTTTCCCATTGTTTGATCAATACTGGTTGATTAAGCGCGGTAAGAAGCATTTTGGCTTAGTCAAACGCAAATAAATGAGAAAGAAGTGAAAAAATAAAGGCAATGCGGTTCGGCTCTGTCGTATGAGAGTTGAACGCATTACTTTAAGTATTACAGTGTTTGACTTAGGTAAAATTAATTAGACGGATCTTGAAAAGGAATGGGGTATAAACAAGTCAACACGAACCTTGTTGATTTGAGGGCACAAAATGAATTGTAGAAGGCAATTTAGTAAGCCATGGGTGTGTCGCCATGCACATCCTTAGCGATGGTCTATCCAACATATG
>NZ_CAWNHY010000227.1:0-2086 GCF_963874335.1 Vibrio sp. V10_P2A27P122
GGCTTCGACTAAGCAAATCAATAATGGAACCGACCTGAGCTTTCAACCCCCGATACTGTCGCTCACTTTCATTGAGTTGATCAAACGCATCCGCTACCGTGTTTTGCGTTGCGTTGTCTTTCACTTCTTGGTAGCGCTGATAGTAATACCCAGTCACTATTGCGCTGAATAAGAAACAAATGATGAGAAGGATGCTGATTATTTTTGTGTATCTCATGACTTGTCTAAATATTAACCCTAAATAGTGATGAGCGGATTATAGCATCTTAAAAAATAGACAAAACAAAAAGCTACCGATTAATAATACAATCAATTTATGGAAGTAAAAGCTCGTTTTTATCCATTTTAAATTAACTCATTAATCAGTAGCTTAGGTAAGGGCTTAGTTGTTTAATTGATAGACTACGTCCACCCTATCGCGAATAATAAGCGTCGAGTCTTGGTAACTATTAGATTCAGATTTTGCATCCATTGCCATAGCACGCATCATAATCGGCTGCACGCTGGGCGAGTTGTAGTCTATCTGCCACACATCACCTAATTTCAACTTAAATCCTTCCGCCAATGATAGTGCTTTGGTATTCGCATCTTGAATCGCCGCTAGCCGAGCTTGTTGCTGGTATTGCTCTTGATTCCGAACTTTAAGTTGGATATTGTCGACTTGGTTAATGCCCTCACCGAGCGCTACATCAAGGTATTGATTAAGCTGGCTTAAATCTTCAACCTCAACCGTGACACTTCTTGTTGCTTGATAACCCACTAACTCAGGCTTGCCGGACTTAGGGTAGTGATATTGAGGGGCAAGGTAGAGATTTGAACTCGATATTTGTTGGGAAGTCACACCGGATTCTTTCAAACGCGCCACAAATGCTTCTACCACTTTGTCGACCGCTCTTTTTGCCTGCTCCGCCGTCAGCGTTGATTCAACCACTTTAACTGAAAACTCAGCCATATCAGGTGCCGCAACGACTTCACCATAACCTGTCGTTGAAAGATGAGGAAAATTGATTTCCTGCGCCATAGAACCAAAACTGAGCAATCCAGATAATAGCGTTACACTTGTCATTAATTTCATGGGAGTTACCTTACTCAAATGGGTGAATACATCATAGGCGATACTCTATATAAGCACAGTTAATAGCTTATGAAATGACACAACTTTGACGTTGAACTTTTGTCATTGCGGCAACACTTGGCGAGCATATTGAACGATGGCCTGAGAAATTTCCTGTAATATTCCCGTTTCTAACTGCCAATGATGCCAATAAATACGGTTGGTTAAAATGAACCCTGGTGTAATGTCGGTAAGCGTGCCTATTTCGAGCTCTTGTGCTATCTGTAAGCGAGGGATCAAACAATACGCCGCACCGGATAGGGCTAATTTAACAAAAGCTTCTGAACTACCCACGGTATGGTTTATGACGGCATCTCTTGGCACATTGAAGTGATCATGCAAATATTTTTTATGCAGATCATCATACTGATCATACGATACCGCTGGTGCTTTTTTTAAAGTATGAAAGTTCACACCTTGAGAGAAATAACGCTGATAAAACTCCGGGCTGGCAACACACACATAGTCCATTCGGCCTAAGTAGTCAGCATGACAACCAGGAATGGCTTGCGATTCTAAGCTTATTGCGCCAGCTACTTCGCCATTTTTAATTTTTTCGATCGTACGTGACTCACCGAAAACCGTCAGGTTCAACTCAACTTGCCGCGTTTTCATCGTATTCGATAACGCAGGAAGTAACCAAGTAGCCAAACTGTCCGCATTAGTGGCAATAGCTATTGAAACGGGCCGCGTATTCTCCTCATTCATCAATTCAGGCACCAGTTCATTTTCAAGCAAACACACCCTACGATACAGCCCTAGCAATTTTTTTCCCACCAGCGTTGGCCTTGGTGGCTGCTCTCGAATCAGGACCGGTTGGGCGATAAATCTCTCTAATTGCTTGATTCTTTGAGAAATAGCCGATTGTGAAATATAGAGATTTTCAGCGGCTCGTTCAAAGCTTCCTTGTTGCAGAACCGCATCTAATGCCTCAATCCATTTGTAATCTAGCCCTCTCATCCAAGGCTCCTT
>NZ_CAWNHY010000228.1:0-2079 GCF_963874335.1 Vibrio sp. V10_P2A27P122
CAATACTACTGGACCGTACCTATGTCAATGTAATTGCATATATTGGTTGTGTTTTGTAATAGTTCAATCAAAAATGAGACTACGCATATGAAATCGGTTCTATGCATTGTGTATTTGTTACGTGAGTAGGTTTATTTATGAATAAGGTTCTCATTACTGGTGCAGGTGTTGATAAGACGTCTGGCATTGATTTTCCATTAGCGAATAAGCTTTTAACTGAGGTATCGAGGTTTATCAACGGAGAAGGGGCAAGTTTTGAAAAAGCTATCAGAAATGCTCTTCCCGGGCTTCGCTTTGACTTTAATCGTTTTATCAATAATGAAATTGAAAATATTACTAAGAAAGATATAGAACAGCTAAAGAAGATAGTTGAATTAGTAAGTGAAGCTGAAAGCAAGATTCAAGATGAATCGGACCTGTCTAAAAAAAGAGGGTTAGTAATAATTCGCTTGTTTGAAAAACTTGTGGAAATTAAGAATGCTAGCCATATTGACGATGAAACGTTTCAATTGATCTCAGAAGCATTTGGTTTAGAGTTTACAGAGAGTGATTTCATAATTGACGTTCATAAAATGTCGTTATCGGAGACATTTAAACTAATCCTTAAAGTTACACTCAAGGAGAGTCTAACTTCAGATGGGAACCCAATAGCTGATGCTATAGCATCTCATATGCTAGACATTGAACAACTGTTGATTCAAAAGTTTTTAGGGTTTTATAGCCATAATCAAGCTGATGTTAAAAATTACATATATATTTCATGGTGTTTGTGGGGTTATTTGGTGTGGAAACAAAACCAAGTATTGTCTAGTTTCGGAAGTGGGGAAATGCCATTTTACTCTAAATTGCCTCAAGGTATTGATGCAATAACTTTAAACTATACAACGTTTTTAGCAAATGCTGGTTTGGAAAATGTTATCTATTTCCACGGCGGTTTATCAGAATATGTTCGCATGGATACAAGGCAGCTATTACCGATCAATGACTTAGACTCGATTGATTTAAAAGAGTTTATTGAAGGGGAGATATCTTCAAATATTGATTTCACAAGTAGTATTGTAGAGGAACAAAAGCATGTAATACCCTCAATGGTTCCACCTCTGAAACTTAAGCCAATATTGTCCCATAAGTATATTGATACTTGGGCAAAAGCTGCTGAACTAATTCATAACTCACAAAAAGTGGTAGTGATTGGTTATTCCTTTAACAGTGCTGACGAACATTTTAACGATATTATTAGAAATAGCGTGACTAGGAAATATGACATAGTTGCTCCTGATGTACTTTCCGAGGCATTCTTGAAGCGTATTGAAAAAGTTTTTGGGGTCCCTATTAGTAACTTCTCTAACACCAAGGTACAAGGGAAAAATGCCAAAACCACGCAGTATATTCGTTTAATCTCTGCTTATGCAGATGAACTCGATGTCAGTAAATTGTTTGATGAGTAAAGTTTTGCCTAAAACGTATTGCTAACAAACGCTTCAAGAGGGACAGCCAACGCGCGGCATTTTTATTATGCGTTGGTTTTGTGATTACGGTGTTATGCGGAAAGTTGGTAGTAGCGTTGTCTGCCCCTTAAGCGGGCGTTATGTTTACTTGTATTTCAATGGCTTAAAAATTCTTCGATCTCCGTTCTTTGTCCCTTTGGCAGCTCGTCCGAGTTGCCTCAGCAAATCAGTATTGTCGGCCTAAGTTCTGGAATCTCTCAGCCCGTAAAACAGGTAAATATTCGTGGGTTGCTTCATTTTCAGGTCGTGGCGGCTGGTTGCAAATTTCACTGGCTCTAAGTCGCTGCAAGGGTTTTTGCCAAGTAGCATTTGGACTTGGCAGTTGCCTCGGCAATTTGCCATTGTTCTGCGCTTTGGTTGGAAAGAGAGGGTGCTTGTTGTGAGTTGGTCGGGTTGCCTCATTGGGCAGGGAAGTGGAACTAGTCGCTTTGTGTTTCGTGCATTTGGCGACCACATCAGTTTGAGCGTGTGACTGACTTCTTGAAATGCGTTCAACAAAGCAGTTCTTTGCCAAGTAAATCAGTCATTTGTGGTAAAACATAACAAGCAATTTAAGAGGGATTCTCAACGC
>NZ_CAWNHY010000229.1:0-2039 GCF_963874335.1 Vibrio sp. V10_P2A27P122
TCATTAATTCCCCATAAAGCTAACGCCCGCCTAAGGGGCTGGCAACGCATAACAACCAAACTCAAACACAACAACCGTAACCTCTGCGGCTCACTGGGACTGGAAACGCCACGCGTTGACAGTCCCTCTTGAGGCGTTTGTTAACTAAAAAGTACACTCACGCTTTGAGTTAGTTACAAAATTTGTATTTGATAGAGGTGATTTGTAATAGTCTTCGTCTAAAAACCTCAGCAACACTTTAAGTGCAGGCTTGACTAGAGGAATATCAATTACTTCATTACCATCAACATTCACCGTGGGGAATGGAATGTTGAACTCCAAAGCGACCGCTTTCATAACATTTATAGGAACTGTTCCAAGAATATCACTTTGCTGAATTAGTGAAATTTTCCTTCTCACCCAACTATCTGATATGTCAATTAATTCATTTTTATTAGTTACTCGAACTGCGTCACTCGAAGAGAATACGTTAATATCATCATTAGTAGCTTCCTTGTAGTACTCGCTCAAGTCAAACATTTGTCTAGCCTTAAAAAAGCTAAAGAAACGTAATTTCCCATCTTCGAGAATAGCAGCCAATTTTGAATCGACCGTTAGACCGATACCTTCAATTTTCTTGTAAACATTTGACGAATGGAAGATGGACAAACCATTTGTAGAGATGATTCTACGTCTATCAAAGTTTTGTAGTAAAACCTTTACCTCCCCACTCTCACTTTTATAACCAGTGAAAAGGGCTTTAATATCACCGAAGAAACTCTCTGTCGGTTCAACGACTTCTATTGATAATGGATTTAAAATTGCATTAGACAAGTTGTCTATGTCATCATAATTATCAATTAATAGCACTTCACCACTATCAGGTTTGTACTTCCCATCAAAAGGAATTACTTCTGTTGATAACTCGAACTCACTTTCTTGGCTTTTTATATATGTAGTCAAATCGTCTTGAACAATAGAAGACAACTCAAATCTGACAATTCTCTTTGCGGGATCACTTGTCAGTGCAAAAAGGTTAAATAACATTTATTTCTCCATGAGCATACTATCTGAAATCGAGATAACTTGTTTAACAGTTTTTGGATCTCGTATATTTCTTTTAGATATTAATGTATAAACAACACCACTATCAGACTCGACTTTATAAAACCGATACTTAAACAAGTACATTAATGGGTGGGATGGTATATATGGTAAAACCCACAACGTCACCAGTAACAAAATTAATACAATCGAAATTATTCTAAAGTTAAGTTCAACCATTCTCATAACTATTGGTGCTGCATATGCGGCAAGAAACACCAAAAGAAAGTAGTCTGTTGACTCTACTTTCTTTGCATTAAAGCTGATTCTTTCACCTTGATCTATTACTAATTTAAAGATCAAACAAAATAAAGCCACTCCCAACAAAAAAACAGATATTAATTGATAGAATAGAAAGTCATCACCAGAGATTAAATACCTTACTACAGCGAGAGCTAGTAGTGTTGGAGAGAATGAAGACAAGAAAAAAACTGTCTTTAACGAATTTCGCATAACTTTCCCTTTTTAGTTAACGCCCGCCTAAGGGGCTGGCAACGCATAACACTAAACTCAAACACAACAACCGTAACCACCGCGGCTCATTGGGACTGGAAACGCCACGCGTTGACAGTCCCTCTTGAGGCGTTTGTTATGTTGCGGTGCTAACTATTATGCATGTTAGAAATGCAGGTAACCCTGAAACAAAAAGTTTGATACAAAGCATCGTGTTTGATGAAAAACGCTCACTGTCAATTTTATTAGCCACCGAGCTATCCACCATTGAACCCGCTGCACTTTCTGCCCTATCACCACCAAAACCGCCTTCTGGTGGGTACATAAAAAATAAGGCGGCTAACCCCCAAAGAATCACCACAACAAAGAATGCATAATCGGGCCAAGACCTCAGGCCAAAGAAACCCGTAGATTTCTCAAACATGACCACAACTGCTGATGCAGTGAGATTGCTTATGAGAAAAAACCTCAATAAATTTAGCATGTTATTCCAACGTCCAACC
>NZ_CAWNHY010000230.1:0-2033 GCF_963874335.1 Vibrio sp. V10_P2A27P122
TACCATATGGCTCGTGTTGTGGCACATGCATAACAAACGCCTCAAGAGGGACTGTCAACGCGTGGCGTTTCCAGTCCCAATGAGTCGCTGTGGTTACGGTTGTTGTGGTTGAGTTTGGTGTTATGCGTTGCCAGCCCCTTAGGCGGGCGTTATGTGTTTTCCTAGAAAATGGAGTTTCTGATGAAAATTAGTCACCTTGATCATTTAGTTCTGACTGTTGCAGACATTCCTACAACAACGAAGTTCTATGAAAAAGTGTTGGGTATGAAAGCCGTAAGTTTTGGAGCCGGTCGGATTGCTCTAGAGTTTGGCCACCAGAAAATCAATCTTCATCAACTCGGCCATGAGTTTGAGCCTAAGGCGCAAAATGTCAGAACTGGGAGCGCAGATTTGTGCTTTATTACCGATATAGATCTGTCTGACGCAATGGAGTATGTGGAAAATCAAGGTGTGGTTATCATGGAAGGGCCTGTAAAACGTACAGGCGCGCAAGGTGCAATCACATCATTCTATTTCAGAGACCCTGATGGGAATCTTATTGAAGTATCAACGTATTCAAACACATAACAAACGCCTCAAGAGGGACTGTCAACGCGCGGCGTTTCCAGTCCCAATGAGCCGCGGTGGTTGCAGTTGTTGTGTTTGAGTTTAGTGGTAATGCGTTGCCAGCCCTTTAGGCGGGCGTTATACCGTTTTAACGTTAAAAGCCGTCAGAAAACGGCTTCTAATGTAATTACCGAAAGCTTAAGCACAGCACTTCTTATACTTTTTCCCGCTTCCGCAAATACATGGATCATTACGGTTTGGTGCTTTATCAAAGGTAATAGTTTTGGGCTTATGTAATAGTGTATCGAGTTCAACAATGTTCTCTGGTTGCTTTGGGTCTATGACAATATTGGCTACTATTGAGTGCTCAGAAAGCAATGCTTCGATTTCTTCTTTACGAGCATCGTTTGGAACGACAACATTGATCGGAGCTTCTTCAGTGCCTGCTTTTACATCACGCTTTACGTTATAGCCTGAAATGACGTGGTTTTGCCGAGCATCGATTCGGCCTTTGAAGAATAGTTTGGACATTTGAAACTCACTGGTAGTTAGTGTGGTGTAATTGGTGCGCGATTATACGGTACTATGGCAATTGATAAAGAAGTTCCTACAATGCGCAGCAGATCACGGTATAACAAACGCCTCAAGAGGGACTGTCAACGCGTGGCGTTTCCAGTCCCATTGAACCGCGGTGGTTACGGTTGGTGTGTTTGAGTTTTGTGTTATGCGTTGTCAGCCCCTTAGGCGGGCGTTAGCTTCTTAAAGGCTGGAATCATCAAAGTCCAACTCAATTGTTCTGAAAAAGCTGTTTTTAGCGTTCAAATTTCACAACTTGGCTTGCGAGATTTTCTGATGCCGATTTGGTCGAGCGTGTTGAAAGTTCATTGGTTTCAAAGTCGTGGAAAACCATCAAACCTCGATGCTTAAATGTTGTTGGATACTCAACTCTGAAAGTTTGGTTTCACAAAGGCTGCATCATCGCTGAAAGTATTCTTTCTTTCTCGCGGACTCTTAAACGTGGTCAACTTAGCCTTGACCGTTTTGAGTTTTGGCAGCCAACTTCACAGCTTTTGGCGTTGGACGTGTGTTTGAGTGATGCTTTTGCGTAAAATGCATTTCAAGCAAATGTGTCTAAAAATTCATTGTTAAACAATGGGCTACGAAGCTAACAAACGCCTCAAAGGGACTGTCAACGCGTGGCGTTTCCAGTCCCAATGAGCTGCGGTGGTTACAGTTGTTGTGTTTGAGTTTAGTTGTTATGCGTTGTCAGCCCCTTAGGCGGGCGTTAGGCAAGGTGAGTTTTTATCAGCTAAATCGAGTTTGAATTGAACGGTAAATTCCATGTTTTGTGGTTTAATTTAAGCAATAAATAATCATCACATATTTGTTGTTTCTTGATCGCGTTGGGTTGTTTAGCGCTGTGAGTTTAGCGGCAAAATAACCTTCAGCATCCAAACGTCCGCCGAGCATGCTACGCTCGTCACTTT
>NZ_CAWNHY010000231.1:0-2026 GCF_963874335.1 Vibrio sp. V10_P2A27P122
CCGTATGAGAGGTTAGGTTAATATAATCTCCTACCCTAGGTACAGAATTTACACTTGACGGGTAATACGGACCATATTTTCCAATAATAACTGTAATGTCTATCATAATTTCAATTTCCTTTTGTTGTTTGATAAGAAGTTGAGCGCCAAACTCAAGCAGTTATGTGAGGTTAAGACGCTACTAATTTTAAATTTATTTTCTTATTTGCACTTTTTGCAGTTGGGAGTCTGTAGCTTTAATGCTTAGATTATTTTGTTCGAGGTCTTGCGGAGTTCCTTACTTACCTTAATAGCAATGTACACGGTAGCGGTAAGGTCTCGTATCGCAGCAGCGTTATCAACTGCAACCTGAACCAAGTGAGCAATGTCAAAGTGGAACGAGAATTGCAACACTAGGCCAATTTCAATCATAGAATGTCCTTCTTGATTCTGGGCATAGCCGCTCAGTACCAAGAGGGTAAAATATCTGTAGGTGCTTGTGACTCCTTTGCGGATATTATAAAACCCCTGCTTGTAACAGGGGAACTATCCTCTATGTTTACTACGGCACATAAGGACGGCTGCATTATACAGTGCAACATGTTTAATAAACAATTGGAAATTAGAGATACAACTCCCACATCCTTGATGTGACATAGATACATTTGTTTTTTTTTATGTGAAGGATTGTGTGAAGGTTAACGCCCGGTTAAGGGGTTGACAACGCACCACTTAACTCAAAAAACACGCCGTAAACGCTGAATTTCAATTTTGAACTAAAGTCGACGAGCGTTGGCAATCCCTCTTTAACCGTTTGTTATGCTTATTTTTTGAGCTTCACAACTTCACCACTCAATGCAACTCCAGCCATTACGGCTCCAGCACCACATTGAAAAGTATCGTTGCTTGAAGTGAGGTTGTTTTTGTAATTTGATTTGATATTAACTACTGCATTTCCACCCTCTTTTATCGCTCTGTCTTTAAGAGCAATCATGGCAGAAAGAAAAACCCAGTTGCACGCTTCTTCATCTGTTTTATTGAAAGCGTTCGTTTTTTTACTGGTTTTAAATTCACCTAATTCTTTGAGAACTTTGCCGTAACTCTGCTCGCCAAAGTAAAATGAAACTTCAGAGCCTAATTTAGATTTAGCCACTTCGGAGCTCATTGCCTTTGTAATCGAATAATTACCCACATCATCTCTAGCAAAAGTGTTAGATGAGAAGAAAGCCAGTGATGAAAGAGCTAGAATTGTTAATTTTTTCATTGTGATAAATTCCAAAATAGTTTGATTGTGACTAGAGCATAACGCCCGGCTAAGGGGTTGACAACGCACCACCGAACTCAAAAAACACACTGTAAACACTAAACTCCAATTTTGTACTAAAGTCGCCACGCGTTGGCAATCCCTCTTGAGCCGTTTGTTAGGCTATTAATCCACCAATTCAATACCTAAGCTTTCTAATAAGCTCAACGCTTCATATCGTGAAAACTTAGCCTTTTTAACGTTATTTTCTAGTACGTCAATGGAGTATGCTGTTGATTCACTGAAATCAACCCTTTGCAAATTTGTTCTCATAAATAAACTGTGGCTAAAATCACTATAAATCATTATTGAACCTGCAAAGTTACCTTCACGAAAATCAACATCATGCAACTTACATTCATCCAAAACCAATTCATTTAAGGTCAGGCCAAAGAAAGACGAGTCATTTAAAATACAACGCTTAAAACTTAGCTCAAAGTCCGAGTGATAAACTGGCCATGTCGCTTTCGTCCAATCAACGCCAACTAACTTACTGTCTTGAAATTTAAGCTCAAAGAGCTTTGAGTTTGTAAAATCCACCAAACTCAAATTGCAGCGTTCAAATGTGCAGTTTGTAAACTTACATTTCTGGAATTTAATCGCTGAAAAATCGCAGTCGGAGAATTGGCAATCTTCAAACTCGACGTCGCTATATTTCTCATCAGGTGAGGAAAGCTTCTCAAAAGAAACGTCGAAATATTGCTCATTATTTTTTAAATCTATCATCGTATCCTCTGAATAGCC
>NZ_CAWNHY010000232.1:0-2022 GCF_963874335.1 Vibrio sp. V10_P2A27P122
ATGTTACAGGAGCATCATATTATTTAAAAGGTAATCTAGAAAAAATAAGTTTTACTCAAAATGATGAGTCTAACATAGCTGCAGTTTGTGATTTATATCTTCAACACCGATTTGATCTATTAGGAAGTGGTTGGGTTGAAGTTGAATACGATGTAGTCGCACCAGGTTTGGACGGCAAAGTGTATAATCAAAATATAGACTTCGATCTGAAGAATAATATAAATCGTTCAAATCGTGCAATATCTCAGAATATATGGCGACATATCGACAGCTCTTATCGTCCAATTGATTGGCAAAAGGACTTTAAAACGGGATTCCGGTGGAGCGAAAAGAAAAGATACACCAAACAAAGAGCCTACAGCGAAGGAGCGGACATCAAACTGCCTTGGGAAATTGGACGTTTGCAACACCTACCACAGCTTGCGATTGCTGCAAATGAAGTTAACGATTCAAGAGCAATAGATTACTTGAATGAGATAAAGAATCAACTGCTCGACTTTATTGCATCTAATCCTCCACAATGGGGAGTGCAGTGGACCTGTACAATGGATGTAGGTATCCGTGTAGCAAATATTGTTTTAGCCTGGGACTTAATACACAAGCATGGATTATACTCAACTACATTTACGAATGAAACTGAGCAAATCATTGCTAACTCGGTTTACGATCACTCCAAGCATATTGTAAACAACTTGGAATACGGTGAGAACCTAACTTCAAATCACTACTTAAGTGATATTGTCGGTTTGCTTTATTCTGCTTCTTATCTCAACTCCACTCCTGAGACTGACGCATGGTTGGCGTTTGCAGTGCAAGAAGTCATTAGCGAGTTTGATAAGCAATATCATTCAGACGGTTCAAATTTTGAAGCGAGTACTTGTTATCATAGACTCAGTACGGAGCTTATGGTGTTTGCCACTGCAAAACTTGGTAGTTTGGATATATCTAGGCTTAGAAATTACGACTACTCCCTTTGGACAAAGCTCCCTATTCTTAATTCCCTCGAATACCAAAAATATGAATTATCTGACTCAGGGATAGAGCTACCGTCTTCGTATTACAAAAAGTTAGCCGCTGCTATTACATACACAAAAGATATGACAAAACCAAATGGTAATGTAATTCAGTTTGGGGATAACGATAGTGGCAGATTTTTTAAACTGACACCCGTAGGTGAATGGTTGGAGACGGATATTGCGATAGACAAGTATCAAAACCTTAATGGGTATGAAAACTTATTAGCTGATTTAGAACGTTTTTGGGATGAAAATATTCTGGATCATTCCACACTTGTCAGTGCTGCAGGTGGTATCTTCGCGTTTTGTTCCGATGTAGAGAGTTATGAGTCGAAGGTGACGTCCGGATTATTTGGTAAGCAACGCCGTGAGCAAAGCTCTTACATTGAAGTTAAGTGTGATGAATGGCCTTATGAGTCAGAGTTTTCTTATACGAACGTAAAGTCATTTAGTTTCTCAGGTTCGAAGCTAACTTCAGATTTAACTCTAAAGTCATATCCTGATGCTGGAACTTATATTTTTAAATCAGAGCGATTGTTTTTAGCTATATCTATTGGTACCAATGGACAGCTTGGTAATGGTGGTCATGCTCATAATGATAGGATGTCGTTTGAACTTAATGTCGATTGTAAGGATGTCGTCGTCGACCCAGGATCTTATCTTTACACCGCTTCAAATAAGCAAAGGAATCTCTTTAGGTCGACGAGTTCTCACAATACGTTGTTTGCCAACATAGAGCAAAACAGATGGGTAGAAGGTAGGCTTGGGCTGTTTTCGATGTACAATGATATTAAAACTTATGTACTTTCTTGTGGTAATGATTTATTAACAGTTGCAATAGAGTATCAAGGTATCCGTCAAATGAGAACATTTAAGATCTTTGATGATTCAATTGAAATAACAAACTACTCTAACGTAGAATACAAAGAAAACTACAATACAGTTCTCTATTCAAATGGATATGGTAAACTTGTAAATGAAAAATATATTTAAGATTTTCATCAAG
>NZ_CAWNHY010000233.1:0-10642 GCF_963874335.1 Vibrio sp. V10_P2A27P122
TCTTTTGCCGAGATGTCGTACTCATTTTTTTTGATACTTATACAAAGCAGCAACGTTGCCGTGCTCTGTTTTTCACTCAATCATTTTGGTACTGCACTTCATTTCCAGACCGCCACGTTAGTGAGGTTCTATCGCCAATGATAAATTTTAGGCAAAAAAATACCCAAGTCTAAACTTGGGTATTTCAGTTATGAGGAAGGCTACTTGCTGCGTCCTTTCATCATCGTCATTAAGCGTTTACGTTTACGCTCTTGAGATAAGGTCAGCTTATTCACTTTTCCTTCAAATGGGTTATCACTGCTTTGGAACTGGATACGAATAGGCGTACCCATGATTTCTAAAGACTTACGGTAATAGTTCATCAAATAACGTTTGTAAGAATCTGGCAGCTCATTCACCAAGTTACCGTGTACAACGATAATCGGCGGGTTATAACCACCTGCGTGAGCGTATTTAAGTTTTACGCGGCGGCTACGAACCATAGGCGGTTGGTGATCATCGGTTGCCATTTTAAGAATACGAGTCAATACCGATGTACCAACACGTGTTGTCGCCGATTTATACGCTTCTTGAACCGATTCAAATAGATGACCAACACCCGTACCATGCAATGCAGAGATAAAGTGGATACGAGCAAAATCGACAAAGCCTAAACGGCGATCGAGCTCTTTCTTGACACGTTCTTTGACGTCGTTATCGAGCCCATCCCACTTATTGACTGCAAGCACTATCGAACGTCCGGCGTTTAGTGCAAAACCTAGCAGGCTAAGATCTTGATCTGAGATATTCTCACGAGCGTCAATGACTAACAGAACAACGTTTGCATCTTCAACGGCTTTTAAGGTTTTGACGACCGAGAATTTTTCAACTGTTTCGTTAATGCGAGTACGACGACGCACGCCAGCAGTATCAATCAATACATACTCGCGCTCATCACGCATCATCGGGATGTAGATGGAGTCTCGCGTCGTTCCGGGCATGTCGTAAACCACAACACGCTCTTCACCGAGAATGCGGTTGGTGAGTGTCGATTTACCGACATTCGGACGGCCAATGATCGCCAGTTTTATCGGCTGATCTTGCAGACGTTTGTATTCAGCTTCGGCTTCTTCTTCGGTGTAATCTAACTTTTCTTCTTCGGCATCTTCAAAGTCGGTTAGATCTTCGATTTCGCCTTCAGCCTGCTCGATCATTTCTTCAGCAAGTGGATTCAAAGCTCGGTCGATAAGGATCCCAACACCACGGCCATGAGCGGCAGCAATTTGGTACATTTGATCGACGCCCAATTGCCAAAACTCAGCACTTGCAGCATCAGCGTCAATGCCATCCACTTTATTCACGACTAAAATAGCGCGCTTTTCAATCTTACGCAGATGTTGGGCTATCACTTCATCAGCCGCCGTTAAACCAGCGCGACCATCAACCATAAATAGCACAACATCAGCTTCATCAATCGCGGCCAATGACTGTTGAGCCATTTTCGTTTCTACACCCTCTTCACTACCATCAATACCGCCGGTATCGATAACAATGAAGTCGTGCTCACCCAATTTAGCTTGGCCATATTTACGGTCACGCGTTAAACCGGGGAAATCCGCCACCAACGCATCGCGAGTGCGAGTTAATCGGTTAAACAACGTAGATTTACCGACATTGGGACGCCCAACAAGAGCAACAACAGGAACCATACTAACCTCTACAATATTTTCTCTTATGTAGTTATAGGTAAACACTTGCTAGCAAGCATTAAATTTTTACCTATAACCACATCTATTTATTCAATAAAACGGCCCCTAACTGTTACCAGCCAGGAGCCGAATGTGAATTATATCACGATTTATTTTTTAATCGTCAGTTTCTTTACATTGCCATTACGGGTCATGCTGACATAACCATCATCGACAGCGAGAGGACTCACCGCAAAACCGCTCTTATCAACCAACTGTTGGGCAACGAATTCACCACTGCTGCGATCAATCCAATGTAGATACCCTTCACTGTCACCTAGCACAAGGTAGCCATTGATAATCGCTGGTGCAGTTAGCAAACGGTGTTCAAGCTGTTTGTTGCTCCAAAGTTCGGTACCGCTTCTTGTATCCACAGCCACCACATGATCTTTGTCGGTCACCACAAATAATCGGCCACCATCGCTAGCCATGTCTGTTGCTGAAGAGTAATTCCGCTTCCAAGCTGGTTTGCCCGAACGCAGATCAATGGCGATCAACTGGCCATTAAAACCAACCGCATACAGCATGCCGCCAATCACGATAGGTGAGGCATCAACATCGACTAGACGGTCAATTTCAGTGGCACCTTTAGGCATGCCAATCGGTTGTTGCCAAATCAACTGACCACGCTCAACGATAGCGGCAGCAAGACGGCCACCTGAGGTTCCCCAAAAAACACCGCCCGATACCGCAACAGGTTTGCTGTCACCTCTCAACGTTAAATTAGGAACTTCAGTACTGATGGTCCATTTTTGCTCACCCGTCGCTTGGTCTAAACTCACCAAAGTGCCACGACTGGTATTAACAATGATCATGTTCGCATCTGCAGCCGGAGCTGCTAGCACTTCACCGTCGACTTTAACTTGCCATACAAGCTCGCCCGTAGCTTCATTAAGCGCAGTGACTAAACCGTTTTCACTACCAATGTAAATTTGGCTATAGGCCGCCGCTATACCGCCGGATAAACGCATGGTGCCATCTTGTTCAAGATCGGTTTTCCACAGCTCTTTACCCGTTTTAGGGTTCAAGGCTTTCACCAAACCATCACGGCTAGCAATAAATACTTTGTCGTAAGCGTATTCTGGAGATAACTTTGAGAAGTAATGCCCTACGCCATCACCAATCGATGTGCTCCACTGAGTTGTGGGCGTAAATTCACTCGTTACCATTGGCACAGGAGCCATGATAATGGTGTCTTCTTCACTAGCACACCCTGCAAGTGCTCCAAGCACAACGGCAGAAACGAGCACTTTGTTGAACAACTTTTTCATCAACTTGTGCCCTTATTTGGCAAGATCGTCCAGTTTCATCTGTAGCGTTTGGCTTGCATCGTCAGCTTGTTGTGCTTCCGTGTATGCCGCATAAGCCGCGTCCGTGTCGCCTTTACGCAATGAGATATCACCACGCAGTTCCGCAATGCGTCCCGCCCACCCTTTCTCTGTGATGGTCGTAAGATCAGCTAAGGCGGCATCAAACTGGCCTTGTTCCGCTTTAATACGGGCCACGCGATAGGTCGCTAACGGTAGAATAGCATCATCTTTGGTGTTTGCTTTTGCCCATTCAAGCTGCGCTAAAGCTTCATCAATTTGACCCGCTTCTACTTGAACTTTTGCAAGTTGTAGTGCGGCTAAGACAGCATATTCTGTACCTTTATTACTATCAATAAAGCTCTCAACAACCATCTCTGCTTCTGCGCCTTTTGCAGCTAACTGAGTTACCGCTTTGCTATAACTTTCAGAAGCGGCTTCTTGCGCAGCAATAACGCTATCTTGGTAGTAACGCCAACCAAACAAGCCACCAAGGCCAATTACAGCACCAAAGATCACGGCTTTACCGTTCTCTTTCCACCAATCTTTTATCGCTTCAACTTGTTGTTCTTCAGTATCGTAGAGTTCCACTTCCTGTCCTCTTTAATAGATGTCTCAAATGCGCTTGCTTACACAAGATGCGTCAGTTTGCTCGCGACTTCAGTTTGAGAAATCGTAATTTGTTCACCACCGATAAGATCTTTGAGAACTACTGTGCTTTCTGCGACTTCATCTTCGCCTAATACCAAAGCCACCGCAGCGCCCACTTTATCAGCACGTTTAAATTGTTTTTTGAAGTTACCACCACCAAAATGGTTCATAACACGCAGCCCCGGAACCTGTTCACGCAACTGCTCAGCAAGTTTCATTGCTGCCATCATAGTGCCTTCACCCGCACTGACCATGTACACATCGACACTGCGACGCACATCGGTCAGTTCCAGTGTTTCCATCATCAGCACTAAGCGCTCTAACCCCATGGCAAAACCCACTGCTGGTGTCGCTTTGCCACCCAGTTGTTCTACCAAGCCATCATAACGTCCACCGCCACAAACCGTACCCTGAGCACCTAAGCTTTCAGTGATCCACTCAAATACGGTGCGGTTGTAGTAGTCTAGGCCGCGCACCAAGCGCTCGTTAACTTGGTATTCGATACCCGCAGCAGTAAGAAGTTCACATAAGCCTGCAAAATGTTGCTTCGATTCTTCATCTAGATACTCAGACAATTTGGGTGCGTCACCTAAAATCGCTTGAATATCTGGATTTTTAGTATCGAGTACACGCAGTGGGTTGGTGTACATGCGACGTTTGGCATCTTCATCCAACACCTCTTGATGCTGCTCTAAATAGTCAATCAAAGCGGTGCGGTAATTGGCACGCGCTTCAAGAGAACCAATTGAGTTCAGTTCCAAACGAACATGTTTGTCGATGCCTAATTCACGCCACAAACGCGCGGTCATCATAATCAGCTCGGCATCAACATCAGGGCCATCCAGGCCAAATACTTCAACCCCACATTGGTGGAATTGACGGTAGCGCCCTTTTTGCGGACGTTCATGACGGAACATCGGCCCCATGTACCATAAACGTTGCTCTTGGTTGTAGAGCAAACCATTTTCGATACCAGAACGGACACAACCTGCGGTACCCTCTGGGCGAAGCGATAAACTGTCACCATTGCGATCTTCAAAAGAATACATCTCTTTTTCAACCACATCGGTCACTTCACCGATCGCACGGCTAAATAGATGTGTCATCTCAACGATAGGCATACGTACTTCACTGTAGCCATATGCACTAATCACGTTTTTCACTGTGCCTTCCACTTTTTGCCAAAGTGGAGACTGAGTTGGGAGGCAGTCGTTCATGCCTCGAATTGCTTGAATTGTTTTTGCCACAATACTTACCGTAAGGTCGTTGAGATTAATTTTGTTCGATTTGAGTCACGTTGATTCGGTTCTTCTCATCGAGAATAGAGGCCTTCGCGCGAATTTTCGCTTCGAGTTGGCTGACCAGATCATCGTTATCAAAACGCTCTTTCTGGCGGACGCCGTCTTCGTAGAATGCACTTTTCTTGTTGCTGCCAGCCAAACCAAGATGAGAAGCTTCAGCTTCACCTGGGCCATTAACCACGCAACCGATGATCGAGACATCCATAGGTGTCAAAATATCTTCCAAACGTTGCTCTAACGCATTGACTGTGGCGATCACATCAAACTCTTGACGTGAACAGCTTGGACAAGCGATGAAGTTAATGCCTCGCGAACGAATACGCAGCGATTTAAGAATATCAAAGCCGACTTTGATCTCTTCGATCGGATCCGCAGCCAGTGAAATACGCAGCGTATCACCGATGCCTTCGGCAAGCAGCATACCTAAGCCCACTGCCGATTTAACTGCACCGGCTCTTGCGCCTCCTGCTTCCGTAATACCAAGATGCAGAGGTTGGGCAATCTGTTTAGCCAGTAAACGGTAGGAATCAACGGCGAGAAAAACATCCGATGCTTTAACGCTGACTTTGAATTGATCAAAGTTGAGTCTTTCAAGAATATCGACATGACGCATCGCTGACTCGACTAAAGCGGCCGGTGTTGGCTCACCATATTTCATTTGGATCTCTTTTTCGAGCGACCCACCATTCACGCCAATCCGAATGGGTATGTTCTTGTCACGTGCGCAATCGACCACGGCGCGAATACGTTCTTCGTTGCCAATGTTACCAGGGTTGATACGCAAGCAATCAACGCCATATTCGGCGACTTTCAACGCAATGCGGTAATCAAAATGGATGTCAGCCACCAGCGGGATGGATACTTGCTGCTTGATCAACTTGAACGCTTCTGCCGCGTCCATTGTCGGTACTGAAACCCGTACGATATCAGCCCCGACTTTTTCTAACGCTTTAATTTGGGCGACCGTTGCCGCAACATCGGTAGTGCGCGTGTTGGTCATAGATTGAACAGCAATAGGAGCACCATCACCGATGGGCACATTACCGACATAAATACGCGTCGATGAACGACGCTTAATTGGAGATTCGTGTTGCATAGTATTTTCTAAGGTAAGGTGAATCGAGCGACTTTACCGGAAGTATACCCAGAAAGGTCTACAGGTTCACTTGCAAATGTCATTGAAACGCTTTCAGGCGCGCCAAGAATGATTTGAAACGGAGCTTCACCTTGCAAGGTTACGGTTTGCCCTGATTTTTTAATCCCAGTGGAAAGGGTTTTGCCTGCTGCATCTTTCACCTGAATCCAACAATCTGCGCTGAATGTGAGTGTGAGAGGAGCGTATGGATTCGTTGCATCCTGCGGTGGCGTCTTATCCAATACAGGATCGTTGCTCGCACTCAGGTCGGCTTCGGCTGTATCATCTTCAGGTGAAGGGATAAGTTCTGCAGCCTGAGTGTTGATTTCTACAGGGATATCCACCGCTTCTGCTTCTACTTGAGATTCGTCAACCGTAGGCACTAATTCAGGAACGGTCGTGAAATCCTCATCTCGCAAACGTTCAACCGATGTCGACGTGATTGATGGTGAACTCTCAACCACAACATTCTCTTGTTCTTGGTTTTGCCACCACCATAATGAGGAAATACCAATAATGATGGCAAAAATACCCCACGTCAGCGTCATAATACGGCTATCGTGTTTCTCTCGCTTGGTTTTCTTCGAAAAACTTTGCATCGGTTGCTCAGCGACAACCGTAGGATAGCAATCATCAAAGGAAGCTAAAATAACTGACTCTTTGATCCCGACGGCCTTCGCATAGGAACGTAAATAACCGCGAGTAAACGTCGCCACTTGGTCCGAGGCGAAGTTATTCTCTTCTAAACTCTGAATGATAGAGAGACGTAACCGCAACCTATCGGCAACTTGCTTTTGCGTTAATCCCAACGCTTCACGCTTTGCCTTTAATAAAGTACCGGGTTGCACCGTGTCTGTTTTTACATCTGCAATAATCTGTTCTTGTTCAGTAGTCATCCGTTTTGTACATCTCATTATGTTATGGCTCGAATGGCACCGTCATCACTTTTATTGTTATTAGTTCGTAGTAATAAAATGGTGCATTCCAACACGGTGAAAAATTTGCATTCATTGATGCAGGCGACAGTTCAAATTTAACATTACGTCAGTTAGCAATTCTAATGGATATTTGACGTTAAACAACATGGCTTTAGGAAAGAAATTACAGCTAGGTCAATATTTTTCATAAAATTGACGTCAAAATCGCGGAAAATTATTTCAAATGGTAAAAATGCACAAAGCCAGAGGAATCTCTGGCTTTGCTTTATCATCCGATTTAGACCGATTTGACAGGAATGACATCGCCACCCATTTGTTTCATTTTGGTCCGTTTGGTTCTATCAATCACATCACCTACTAGCTGCCCACAAGCGGCATCAATATCATCACCACGAGTTTTACGCACCGTCACTGTGTGTTCATACTGCATCAGTGTTTTTTGAAAACGGTCAATACGTGAATTACTCGGTTTTTTATAAGGTGAACCGGGATAAGGGTTAAATGGGATCAGGTTAATTTTGCACGGCGTGCCTTTCATCAACTTAGCCAATTCGTGCGCGTGGTCCATATCGTCATTGACGTGATCCAGCAGCACATATTCCACCGTAACCTTGCCACGGTTTGCGTTTGAAGTGGCGATATAACGACGCACTGAGGCTAAGAAATCTTGAATATCCCAGCGATCATTGATCGGCATAATTTCGCTGCGTAATTTGTCATTGGGTGCATGCAATGAAATCGCTAATGCAACATCGATTTGCCCTGTCATTTGATCAAGACCAGAAACCACGCCCGAAGTGGACACGGTGACACGACGTTTTGACAAGCCAAAACCTAAATCATCCAGCATGATCTCTAACGCTGGGATCAAGTTTTTCATGTTGAGCAAAGGCTCGCCCATCCCCATCATTACTACGTTAGTAATCGGACGACGACCCGTCTCTTTCTCAAGGCCAATTTCTCTCGCTGCGCGCCAAACTTGCCCGATAATTTCAGACACTTTGAGGTTACGGTTAAAACCTTGCTGAGCCGTTGAACAGAATTTGCATTCCAGAGCACAGCCAACTTGGGAAGAGACACACAAAGTCGCTCGGTCTTCCTCTGGGATGTAAACCGTTTCAACATCTTGATCTCCTACACGCATCGCCCACTTAATCGTACCATCAGACGAATGTTGTGCTTGTGAAACGATCGGCGCGCGAATTTCACAGCGTTGTTGCAGTTGCTCACGCAGTTTCTTGTTGATATTGGTCATTTGTTCGAAGTCATCACAACCAAAATGGTAGATCCACTTCATGACCTGATCAGCGCGGAACGCTTTTTCACTGAGCTCTTCAGCAAAAAATTTACGCAGACCTTGGCGATCAAAATCAAGTAGATTGACTTTTTCAATAGTCATGTGGCCTCTCAACGACGGAAACAATAAATAAGGGCGCGAATTGTACAGCCTTTATGCAGTAACAACAAGGGTTGTACAACCCTTCAATTACTAAGTCATTCAATGCTTGGCGGATTGTTTTTACTCTACAGTTCCCAATCATACGAGTATAAAAAAGCCTCACAACGTGAGGCCTTAATCGAAATAATTTGGGATAAAAAACGCCAAGATTAACGAGAGAAAATCTCTGATTCTGGGAAGAAAAAAGCGATTTCACGTGCCGCCGATTCAGGACTATCACTGCCATGAACTGAGTTATGGCGCATGCTTAATGCGTAATCAGCACGAATGGTTCCACATGCCGCTTCTTCTGGGTTAGTTTTACCCATTAATTCGCGGTAACGAGCAATAGCATCTTCACCTTCAAGCACTTGAGCCATGATCGGCCCTGAGGTCATAAATTCTTTTAGTGCTGGAAAAAACGCTTTGCCTTCATGCTCAGCATAAAAGCCGCTCGCTTGCTCTTCGTTCAAATGTACCATTTTCGCAGCGATAATACGCAAACCTGATTTTTCGATACGGTGATAGATTTCACCAATCAAGTTACGTTCTACCGCATCGGGTTTAATGATAGAAAATGTTCTTTCTAGAGCCATAAGGTTATCCTTTTTCTTTTGTTTTTTTAGTTATAGTGAACCGCCCAAAACAGAGAGTTGAGCGGTTTTTCATTATTGAGCTTGGTCGGTCAAAATGCGTGCTAATGTACGCACCCCCATTGCCGTTGCACCTGCGGCCCATTTATCGCTTGCTGATTTGCGGTAAGTACCAGCGCAGTCAAAGTGCAGCCACCCTTTTTTGTAATCTTCAACAAAGTAAGAGAGGAAGGCCGCTGCGGTACTTGCTCCCGGTGAATAATCACCTGAGCTGATGTTAGAGAGATCCGCAAAGCTTGAAGGTAACATAGAGCGATGAAACTCAGCCAAAGGCAGAGGCCATAAGCCTTCTTTCTCTTGGTGAGCTGCCACCAATGCCTGCTGGGATAAGCTCTCATCAAAGCTGAGTAGTGCATGGTAATCATTGCCGAGTGCATTTTTGGCGGCACCCGTTAATGTCGCGCAATCAATAATAAGCTGTGGTTTTTGCTCGTTGGCATAAATCAAGCCATCGGCCAACACTAGGCGGCCTTCTGCATCGGTGTTCATTATTTCAACTGTGGTACCGTTTTTATAAGTGATGATATCACCCAGTTTCAAGGCGCGTCCGGAAACCATATTTTCTGCACAACACAAAATGAGTTTCACACGTTTATTAAAACCACGCATGATAGCCAAACCAAGACCACCGGTGATCGTTGCAGCGCCCCCCATATCTGCTTTCATCGCCGACATAAAGTTGGACGTTTTTAAACTGTAACCACCAGAATCAAAAGTAATGCCTTTGCCAATTAAGCAAGCAAAAACAGGAGCACTTTCTTTTCCTGTCGGATTGTAATCGAGTTGCAGCATGGCTGACGTACGCTCGGAGCCGCGACCAACCGCATAAATACCTTCCCAACCTTCGGTGAGTAGATCTTTATCTTTGACAATGCGGTAGCTGACATGCTCAGGGGCTAGCGATTTGATGAACTCAGCCGCCATGGTCGCTAACTGACGCGGCGCGACTTCTTCAGCGCTTTTATTGATGATATCACGCGTCCATTCCGTCGCTTTAATACGATATTCTAACTCGGCTTGATCTGACTCACTCAGCGGTTGCCATTCTAGTGTGTTGAGTTTTTTCGCTTCACGATAACCTTGGTAGAAAGCCCAAATATTTTCTAAGTGCCAACCGTCACCTTGTAGGCTGATAGCTCTGATAGCTTGCCCATCAAGCTTACGAGCCGCGCGCTGAACCGCGCTGAGTTCATGCTCACTCTCAATAGCATGAATTGTGGCACCATTTTCTGAAAACGAAACAATCGCCTTTTCTCCCCACTGAGGCTGGGCAGCTTGTTGGCTGATAAATACGGACATCTTTGTAGACATGGTTTCTCCTTGCCTGAATATGGCCTCACCTGTGCCATTACGATTAAATAACCAAGGGATGTTAGCATTTTGTAGGGTCAAAATGTCAACTTGATAAAAAAACGGACCATTCGGTCCGCTCTTTTTAGTTAAAATTGTTAACTCTGTGATGTTTTACTGTTGTTTCTTATATACAACTGAT
>NZ_CAWNHY010000233.1:10687-28148 GCF_963874335.1 Vibrio sp. V10_P2A27P122
TAGCAATAGTCTTAGTCGATCTCTTCCATCCAACATAGAATAATCGCTTCGAGAATTTTTTCGTTGGAACGGTTTGGCTCATCATCAAACTCTTCCAGTTCCATCACCCACTGGTGTAGATCCGTAAAACGTACATTTTTAGGATCTACGTCTGGGTATTGCTCACAAAGCTCGATCGCAATATCACGAGAATCGGTCCATTTCATTTTGCTTTCCTTTTACAAACAGTGAACGGGCGTTAATACGCTCAATAGGATTAATGATCTTCAGAAGCCAGATTGAGTGTGTACTTTGGAATTTCAACCACTAAATCTTCGTTAGCGACTCTAGCTTGGCAGCCAAGGCGAGATTCAGGTTCAAGACCCCACGCTTTATCAAGCATGTCATCTTCCAACTCATCACTCTCATCAAGTGAGTCAAACCCTTCGCGAACGATAATATGGCAAGTCGTGCATGCGCAGGATTTTTCACACGCATGTTCAATAGCGATACCATTTTTCAGCGCCACATCCAGTACGGTTTCTCCTGCTTGCGCTTCCAGAACGGCACCTTCAGGACAAAGCTCTTGGTGAGGTAACACAATAATCTTAGGCATAATTTTTCTCTTTAAATATCATCTACCGACTGACCAGCAAGTGCACTACGAATGGATTTATCCATACGGCGTGAAGCAAAATCTTGGCTGGCTTTGTCTGTCTCTTTAATTCCTTGCTCGATGGCATCGGCGCTATCACCATTACGCAGCACAATTAAATCTTCCATTGCATTCAGAAGGATCTGCTTTTCTGACTCAGATAACAATTCATCACCATCGGCCTGTAAGGCAGAGATCAAACCTTCGATAACACGATCGGCTTCTACACGTTGCTCTGCCAGAGCGCGAGTCTGCATATCTTGTTTGGCAAACGTCATCGAATCTCGCAGCATATTTGCTACTTCATTATCACTCAGTCCATACGAGGGCTTAACTTGAATTTCCGCCTGAACTCCCGTACTTTTTTCCATCGCTGTCACGGAGAGTAAACCATCGGCATCAACTTGATAAGTTACGCGGATATGCGCGGCACCCGCCGTCATTGGTGGAATACCTTTTAGTGAAAAACGAGCCAATGAGCGGCAATCGTCTACCATCTCACGTTCGCCCTGCACCGTATGGATGCTCATGGCTGTTTGACCATCTTTGAAGGTGGTGAATTCTTGAGCTTTCGCAACAGGAATGGTGGTGTTACGTGGGATGATTTTTTCCACTAAGCCACCCATGGTTTCAATACCCAGCGACAGGGGAATTACATCCAGCAGTAACATTTCTGAATCGGGTTTATTACCCACCAAAATGTCGGCTTGAATTGCTGCACCAATCGCGACAACTTCATCAGGGTTGATGCTAGTTAGTGGTGTGCGACCAAAAAATTCACCGACTAAATCTCGAACCAGTGGCGTACGAGTTGAACCGCCGACCATCACCACTTCCAACACTTCATCTGCAGCAATCTCGGCATCTTTGAGTGCTCGACGACACGATAGTAAGGTTTTCTTTACTAGTGGCGTGATGAGTTGGTTAAACTCATCGCGAGTTAAACGCCCTTGCCAACCCAGCACAGAAACCTCGACACTATCGGTATCAGATAAGGCGATTTTCGCTTCGGTGGCCGCATCAAGCAATGCTCGTTGCTGCTCTGCAGTGAGCGGTTCAGCTAAGCCGATTTGGCTCAAAAAATGGTCAGCAATCAAATGGTCAAAATCATCACCACCGAGCGCGGAATCGCCACCAGTCGCGAGTACCTCAAACACGCCTTTCGACAGGCGTAAAATAGAGATATCAAACGTACCGCCACCTAAATCATAAACCGCAATCACACCTTCTTGCGCTGAGTCTAAGCCATAGGCAATCGCTGCAGCGGTAGGTTCATTGAGTAAACGCAGTACGTGCAAGCCGGCAAGTTGAGCGGCATCTTTGGTGCCCACGCGTTGCGCATCATCAAAATAAGCAGGTACGGTAATCACCACGCCCGCTAATTCACCACCTAACGACGCTTCGGCACGCTGAGCAAGAGATTGAAGAATATCGGCGGAAACTTGAATCGGGTTCTTATCACCTTGCGCCGTTTGCAAAATAGGCAAACCGTTGTCACTGGCTTTGAAGCGATAAGGCAATGTGGGATAACGCGCCTGAATGTCAGCCAGTGAACGGCCGATCAAACGCTTCACAGAAATGATGGTATTAGCAGGATCAACTTGCGCGTGTGCTCTGGCATCAAAGCCTACGCAACGCTCTTGAGCCGAATAGTGGACCACCGAAGGGAGGATCGAGCGTCCTTGTTCATCAGCAAGCGTCGTCGCATTACCGCTTCGAACCGATGCGACTAATGAGTTGGTTGTCCCCAAGTCGATACCCGCTGCGAGTTTATGCTGATGCGGCGCAGAGCTTTGACCGGGTTCTGCAATTTGAAGTAATGCCATGGGTTGGTCCTTATTATCGAACTAGCCGAGTAACTGTTCTTCGACTCTTTCTATTTCATTTTTGAGCTTGGCAATAAATTTAAGCTTGCGAACCGTATCAGCCGCAAGGTTCCATTGAGCATGATTAAGTTGTTGCTCAACCAAGGTAAGATGCTGTTTATACATCTTGCTGACTCTGTTTTCAAAATCGAATAACGCACTTTCAACATCAGACTGTGAGGCGATGGCTTCAAGCTCTTCTCGCAGCTCCATCTGCTCCATTAAAAACAGCGGATCTTGCATGGTTTGGTGTTCTGCGCGTAACTCTATGCCTTGTTCAAGCAACAAGTATTCTGCGCGACTGATCGGCGATTTTAATGTTTGATAAGCATCATTGATTTGTGAGGCGTTTTGCACAGCAAGCAGGCGATCTCGCTCAGACGCAGTGGCAAAATTGTCGGGATGAAACCGTTTTTGCAGCGCACGAAACTGAGAAGAAAGAAGGCTACCATCCAGTGCAAACTGACTTGGTAGCCCAAATAATTCAAAATAGTTCATTAACACATTGCTCCTAGTGCTCGACACTAGGCTCAAGTGAGCCTAGTCACGCCGAAAGCCAATCCGTTACACGTTGAAGCTTTCACCACAACCACATTCGCTTTTTGCATTCGGGTTGTTGAACTCAAAACCTTCGTTTAGCCCTTCTTTGACATAGTCAAGCTGTGTGCCATCAAGATAGACGAGGCTTTTCGAATCGATAATCACTTTAACACCATGATCTTCAAACACTTCGTCTTCTTCGTTAACGTCATCAACGAATTCAAGCACGTAAGCCATACCCGAGCAGCCTGTTGTTTTCACTCCAAGACGTAAACCTACGCCTTTGCCTCGGTTATCTAGGAATGCTCGAACGCGATGCGCTGCTGTTTCAGTTAAGGTAATGGCCATACTACAACCTTAGATTCTTAGTTTGAACTTATGGGAGTGAACCATCATTCACTCCCTTAATATTATTGTTGGTGTTTCTTTTTATAATCGGCAACGGCAGCTTTGATCGCATCTTCCGCCAAAATCGAACAGTGAACTTTCACTGGTGGAAGCTCTAGCTCTTCCGCGATTTCAGAGTTCTTAATGGCTGCCGCTTCGTCAATGCTCTTGCCTTTCACCCATTCAGTAACCAGTGAGCTCGAAGCAATCGCGCTACCACAACCGTAGGTTTTAAATTTTGCATCTTCAATGATGCCTTCTGGCGTCACTTTAATTTGTAGCTTCATTACATCGCCACAAGCTGGAGCGCCAACCATACCACTACCAATGGTTGGATCTTCTTTATCAAAAGAGCCAACATTACGTGGGTTTTCATAGTGATCAATTACTTTTTCGCTGTATGCCATGATAGTTACCTCTAATCCTCTATTTCCTTGGGAATAAACCAGTGCCTTTTAAAGGACTAGTGATGTGCCCATTCAACGGTGTTTAAATCCACACCCTCTTGATACATATCCCATAGAGGAGACATGTCACGTAATTTGCTTACTGCTACGCGGATTTGTTCAACGGCGTAGTCCACTTCCTCTTCGGTCGTAAAACGGCCAAATGAGAAACGAATTGAGCTGTGCGCCATTTCATCGTTCAAACCAAGCGCACGCAGTACATATGACGGCTCTAAGCTGGCCGACGTACAAGCACTACCTGATGATACCGCTAAGTCTTTTAAAGACATCAGTAGCGATTCGCCTTCAACAAAGGCAAAACTAATATTCAGGTTGTGCGGAACACGCTGATCTAAATCGCCATTCACACTCACGGCTTCCATGTCTTGTACACCAGCGAGTAGACGATCACGCAATGCTTTTGCGTGGTCAAAATCTTTTTGCATGTCTTGCTTAGCAATGCGGAATGCTTCACCCATACCTACGATTTGGTGCGTTGGTAATGTGCCTGAACGGAAACCACGTTCATGACCGCCACCGTGCATTTGCGCTTCAAGACGGATACGAGGTTTACGGCGAACATATAATGCGCCAATCCCTTTAGGTCCATACGCTTTATGCGCAGAAAGGGAGATAAGATCCACTTTCATTTCTTGCACATCAAGGGGAATTTTACCGGCAGATTGCGCTGCATCTACGTGGAAAATTATCTTGCGTTCACGGCAAAGCTCACCGATCGCCATGATGTCCTGAATTACGCCAATTTCGTTATTCACGTGCATGATCGACACCAAAATTGTGTCATCACGCATTGCCGCTTCTAATTTTTTTAGATCAATCAAGCCATTCGATTCTGGCTCAAGATAGGTCACTTCATAACCTTCACGCTCAAGCTGACGACATGGATCAAGCACCGCTTTATGCTCGGTTTTACAGGTGATGATATGCTTACCTTGCTTGGCATAGAAATGCGCCACACCTTTGATCGCGAGGTTATCTGACTCTGTCGCACCGGATGTGAATACGATTTCGCGAGGATCAGCATTAAGCAGTTCAGCAATTTGCTCACGCGCAGTGTCTACGGCTTCTTCTGCCTGCCAGCCATAACGGTGCGATCGCGATGCCGGATTACCAAAAACACCATCCATCGTCATGTACTGAACCATCTTTTCAGCCACGCGAGGGTCAACTGGACAGGTAGCTGAATAGTCAAAATAAATAGGCAGTTTCATTTTCTACTCCAATGTAAACATTGCCGCTATGAGCGGGCATTAAGACCTACGGGCACCGAGCCGATAATCACGGTATTGGTATTTTTATTGGTTAACCCGTGGTTCACCGTCAGGCCCAAGCCTTGGCGGTCAGAAATTTCTAGTACTTCATTATCAATCATTAACTCGCCAAGAGTAATGTTGTTCAGAAAGTCACTAATGCGAGAGCTAAGATCTCGCCATAACGTATGTGTTAAGCAGCGAGTACCACCTTGGCAGTCGGCTCTTCCATTACATTTTGTTGCATCAACTGATTCATCAACAGCGGCAATCACAGTACCAATCGAAATTGAGCAGGCATCTGCACCTAAGCGGTATCCACCACCTGGACCACGTACACTAGCAACTAGCCCCGCTTTACGCAGTTTAGAAAACAGCTGCTCAAGGTAAGAGAGCGAAATGCCTTGCCGTTCGGAAATATCCGCCAGTGGCACTGGGGTTTGTTGCGAATGCAGAGCCACATCTAACATGGCTGTAACCGCATATCTTCCTTTAGATGTAAGTCTCATATCACCGTATCCACATTGATTATGTGGTTGGAATTTTTCCATACCTGACTAAATAGGTCAAGTATTTATTTGACTAATTTAGTCAGGTATTTAACCCTATTATTAATCTGGATAATTATTGATTGCTGCGATGCTTCTCAATTGAGGTCAACACACCACGTAATATATTGATTTCTTGAGACTCTGGACGCGAACGAGAAAATAGCCGACGGAGTTTATTCATGATCTGTCCCGGCTGTTCCTTTGAAATAAACTGTGTCTGTATCATTACCTTTTCAAGATGCTGATAGAACATTTCTAATTCGTGATGCAGAGGATACGCTTCTTCTGGCTGGGCTTGATAACCTTTTTTTTCATTATTTAGATAGGCAACACGCACCTCATAACTCAATGTTTGTACGGCCATAGCAAGGTTTAACGAACTGTATTCAGGATTAGCCGGAATGCACACATGAAAATGGCATTTTTGCAGTTCATCGTTGGTCAGCCCGGTTTTTTCTCGGCCAAACACTAAAGCAACCGGGTATTGCTGCCCTTCTTGCGCCAATTTTTCCCCACATTCACGCGGTTCAAGCATTGGCCATTCTAAAGTTCGTGAGCGTGCACTTGACCCAACCACCAGGCCACAATCTGCGACAGCCTGCTCTAGCGTATCCACGACCTCCGCATTTAAAGCAATGTCGCTTGCTCCAGCAGCTAGAGCGATCGCTTGAGCGTCTACCTCGCATTGAGGCGAAACCAAAATCATTTTACTTAGGCCCATGACCTTCATCGCTCGGGCAGCAGAACCAATATTTCCTGAATGAGATGTCCCTACTAAAATGATTTTTACATTGTCTAGCATTACGTTGTACGCCACTCTATTTTAAACGACAGAATACTAACATAAACCTGACTAAAATGGTCAGGTCCTTTAGCTACACATGAACAACCGAGCAAAAAATAGCCACTTCCTTTTTAATAAAACTTTGTTATACTGCTGCCCGCTTTTTCGTTCTTTAACATCCGTTGGGAAAACTGTATGCATCCAATGCTAAACATTGCTATTCGCGCTGCGCGAAAAGCTGGTAACCATATTGCTAAATCACTAGAAAATACTGAGAAAATCGAAACAACTCAGAAAGGGACTAATGACTTTGTTACTAACGTAGACAAAGAAGCAGAAACTATGATCATCGATACAATCAAAAGTTCTTACCCAGAACACAGTATCGTTGCTGAAGAAAACGGGCTTATCGACGGCAAAGATAAGGACGTTCAATGGATCATCGACCCACTGGATGGCACAACAAACTTCGTCAAAGGTTTACCCCACTTCGCCGTTTCCATCGCGGTTCGCATTAAAGGCAAAACAGAAGTTGCTTGTGTTTATGACCCAATGCGCAATGAGCTGTTTACCGCTCAACGTGGTGCTGGTGCGCAATTAAACAACTCACGCCTTCGTGTTAAACAGTTAAAAGATCTTCAAGGCACTATTCTCGCTACTGGTTTCCCATACAAACAAAAGCAACATGCCGAATCTTTCATGAAAATCATGTCTGCACTGTTTGTTGAATGTGCTGATTTCCGTCGTACTGGTTCTCCTGCGCTTGATTTATGTTACCTAGCTTCAAACCGTGTCGATGGTTACTTTGAACTGGGTTTAAGACCTTGGAATTTAGCCGCTGGCGAGCTGATCGCTCGTGAAGCAGGCGTTATTCTTACCGATTTCTCTGGCGGTACTGAATACATGAAATCGGGCAACATTGTAGGTTCAAGTGCTCGTGGTGTTAAAGCGATTCTGAAACACATTCGTGATAACGGTAACAGCGCTATTCTTAAATAGGTTGCACTAAATACCATCAACACCGTCAAAATTGATTCAAGCCTCGTATAGCAATATACGAGGCTTTTTTAGTTTCGTTTTATACTTTGCTACTTAGAGTGACCGCGGTGGGATGGTTAGAAAAAAGCCGCAGAATATTCTGCGGCTTTGGCTATTTAAGAAACTTTCAGGCTGCTAAGGAAGTTCGTCGAACTCCGCACCCTCTTTTTCCACTTGAGGTGGAAGTAGGTGCTCACGGGTAATTCCTAATTTCAATGCCAACGCTGATGCAACATAGATAGATGAATAAGTACCCACGGTGATACCGAGCAGTAAAGCGGTGGCAAAACCATGTATGTTCGCACCACCTTGTACAAAGAGTGCGATCACCACCAGTAAGGTGGTTCCCGATGTAATCAAAGTCCGGCTCAAGGTTTGGGTAATTGAGCTGTTCATGATCTCGGCTGAATCACCTTTACGCAATTTACGGAAGTTTTCACGGATACGGTCAAATACCACAATCGTATCGTTGAGCGAGTAACCGACAACGGTCAGCAAAGCGGCAACAATCGTTAAATCAACCTCAATTTGCATGATAGAGAAGATGCCAAGCGTGATGATCACATCGTGTGCCAATGACATCACCGCACCCGCTGCGAGCCTCCATTCAAAACGAACAGAGACGTAAAGCAAAATACAGATGAGCGAAGCTAAAATCGCTAAACCTCCTGCTTCAGCTAATTCATCGCCCACATTCGGACCAACGAACTCAATGCGACGCATCTCGACACTTTTTCCTGTCCCCTCTTTAATAGCAGAAAGAATTTGATTGCCTAACGTCTCGCCAACCATGTCAGCACGTGGACGAAGACGAACCATCACTTCGCGCGCGGAACCGAAATTCTGCACCGTCGCATCGCCAAACCCTTTCGCTTCCAAAGCACTGCGGATATCTTCAAGATTAGCTGGGTGTTCAAACCCAACTTCAATCAAAGTACCGCCGGTGAAGTCCAGTCCCCAGTTCAACCACTTGGTTGATAAAGTGAAAATAGACGCACCAATCATTAAAAGAGAGAATAAAAACGCAAATTTAGACCAACGCATAAAGTCGATCGTTTTATCTGCTTTTAGAATCTGAAACATAGTAATTCCTAGCCTTAGATCGACAATTTTTTAATGCGTTTACCACCATATAACAGGTTCACAATACAGCGAGTCCCGATAATAGCGGTAAACATTGAGGTTAAAATACCGATAGAAAGTGTGACGGCAAACCCTTTGATGGCTCCAGTACCCACAGCAAATAGAATGATTGCCGTAATCAACGTAGTGATGTTGGCATCAGCAATGGTACTGAACGCGTTAGCATAGCCTTGGTGGATAGCTTGTTGTGGGTTTCGTCCATCACGGAGCTCTTCACGAATACGCTCGAAGATCAGAACGTTAGCATCCACGGCCATACCGACCGTCAATACGATGCCCGCAATACCCGGCAAGGTCATTGTCGCCCCTGGGATCATCGACATCACACCAATAATGAGCACAAGGTTCGCCATCAATGCAATATTGGCAATCAAGCCAAAACCACGGTAGTAAAGCAGCGTAAAGAGCATCACCGCAACCATACCCCAGATGCAGGCTTGAATGCCCATATCGATATTTTGCTGCCCCATTGATGGACCAATGGTACGCTCTTCAACAATAGAGATTGGCGCAATTAACGCACCTGCACGCAGTAAAAGTGCAAGGTTTTGAGCTTCTGCAGCAGAATCAATTCCCGTGATACGGAAGTTACGCCCAAGAGCCGACTGAATCGTTGCTTGGTTGATCACTTCTTCATGCTTATCCAGAATCACTTTGCCATCAGGTGTCCGACGGCCGCTGTCTTTGTACTCTGCAAATACCGTTGCCATAAGCTTGCCAATGTTCTTTTTAGAGAACGCCGACATCTTATTTCCGCCTTCGCTATCTAACGAAATGTTTACTTGCGGGCGACCATATTCATCCATGCTAGAGCTGGCATCCGTGATACTTTGACCACCTAGAATCACGCGTTTTTTCAAGACAACCGGGCGACCATTACGATCAGATTTGATTTCACTCCCAGCAGGAGCGCGACCAGAAGCCGCGGCGGCTAAATCAGCCTTGTCATCAACTTCACGAAACTCAAGAGTCGCGGTTGCACCAAGAATCTCTTTAGCACGAGCGGTATCTTGAACCCCCGGTAACTCAACCACAATGCGGCTGGCACCTTGGCGCTGCACTAAGGGTTCAGCGACCCCTAATTCGTTAACACGGTTACGCAAAATCGTGATGTTCTGCTCAACGGCGTAATTTCGAACTTCCTGCAAACGCTGCTCTGTAAATTGAGCAATCAGCGCAAAGCGACCGTCAGCCTTAGACGTAGTAAAAGTCATATCAGGATGTTTCGACGTTAATGCTTGCTGTGCTTGCTCTAATTGCTCATCGTCACGCAAAGTGACTTCCACTCGGTCGTTGCCCACTGAGCGAATAGCGCGGTAGCGAATTTTGTCATCACGCAGTTCGCTGCGAAACGCTTCTTCTTGCTGGCCAATCAATTTTTCCATTGCGGCATCCATATCCACTTCCATTAAGAAGTGAACACCACCACGCAGATCAAGGCCAAGCTTCATCGGTGCCGCGCCAATCGATTCCAACCAAGAAGGCGTTGAAGGAGCAAGGTTAAGTGCAACAATTGTATCTTTGCCTAACGCTTCACTCACCACATCACGCGCACTGATTTGAGTATCGGTATCGTTAAATCGAACAAGAATCGATCCATTCTCTAGAGCAATGGATTTATGAGAAAGGCTCTCTTTATCAAGAGCTTTGGTGACAGCATCCAGCGTTGACATATCAACAGAGGCGCCACGCGCCCCTGTAATTTGAATTGCCGGATCTTCACCGTAAATATTTGGAAGTGCATATAAAGCAGAGAGAGTGATGGCGAACACCACTAACAAATACTTCCATAACGGATAACGGTTTAGCACAGCAAGGATCCTTTAGCTGTTATAAAGACTTAAGCGTACCTTTTGGTAGCACCGCTGTAATGAAATCTTTTTTGATCACAATTTCATTGTTCACATTCAGTTCGATAGAGATGTAATCGCTGTCTTCTGCGATTTTAGTGATTTTACCCACTAAACCGCCACTGGTTAACACTTCATCACCTTTAGTCATGGCGGCCATCAAACTTTTATGCTCTTTAACACGTTTGGCTTGTGGGCGGTAAATCATGAAGTAGAAAATAACCGCAAACATACCAAGCATGATCAGCATTTCATAACCGCCACCTTGTGATGCACCTTCACCTGCTGCGTGTGCTACAGAAATTAAACTCATTGAAAACGTCCTCTAAAATATTGTTGTGTAATGTAATTCTAATTGGGCTGCGTTGGCTTAATTTCAAGTTTATCACTTCACAAATCAAGCAAAACGCAGCAAAACCGTTATTGGCCCATTGGTGGAACTTCACGATTGCGACGAGCATAAAACTCCTCAACAAACGCGTCGAAGCGATCTTCTTCAATCGCTAAACGAATGCTTGCCATCAGGCGTTGGTAATAACGTAAGTTATGAATAGTATTTAAACGCGCACCCAGAATTTCATTACAACGATCCAGATGGTGTAAATACGACTTCGAATAATTTTTGCAAGTGTAACAGTCACAATGCGGATCCAGCGCAGTTGTATCGGTTTTATGTACTGCATTACGGATCTTGATCACACCACCCGTCACAAATAGATGGCCATTACGTGCATTTCGCGTTGGCATCACACAGTCAAACATATCGATACCGCGACGTACCCCTTCCACTAAGTCTTCAGGTTTACCGACACCCATCAGGTAACGTGGTTTGTCTTCTGGCAATTGTGGACAGGTGTGCTCAAGTACACGGTGCATGTCTTCTTTAGGTTCACCAACCGCTAAGCCACCAACCGCGTAGCCATCAAATCCGATCTCGGTTAAGCCTTTCACGGAAACATCACGCAAATCTTCGTAAACACTGCCTTGCACGATACCAAATAGCGAGTTGGTGTTCTCTAATTTGTCGAAATGGTCACGTGAACGCTGCGCCCAACGTAAAGACATCTCCATTGATTTTTTCGCTTCGTCGTGCGTCGCAGGGTACGGCGTACACTCATCGAAAATCATCACAATGTCAGAGCCCAGATCTTTTTGAATTTCCATCGACTTTTCTGCGTCCATGAAAATCTTGTCACCATTGACTGGGTTACGAAAATGCACCCCTTCTTCTGTGATTTTGCGAATATCACCCAAGCTAAACACTTGGAAACCACCTGAATCGGTGAGGATCGGGCCTTGCCAATTCATAAAATCATGCAAGTCGCCGTGCATTTTCATCACTTCTTGGCCAGGGCGCAGCCACAGGTGAAAAGTATTACCGAGCAAAATTTCTGCGCCCGTCTCTTTTACTTCTTCCGGTGTCATGCCCTTTACTGTGCCGTAAGTACCTACAGGCATGAATGCCGGTGTTTGCACAGTGCCACGTTCAAAGGTTAATTGCCCACGGCGAGCATTTCCGTTTTTCTTTTTAAGTTCGTATGTTAACTTCACGAAGCCTCCAATGTCAGAGAAACAGTCTGACGTATCATGATTAGGTGCAAGCACCCCTCTAGAGCGGTCGCCAATTCCTAGCGAAAAACGAAGCGGAGCTTCTTCTCCTAGCGTAATGCTAGCACTCGTTAATTGGTGTTCTTGGTGATAAACATCGCATCACCATAACTAAAGAAACGATATTGATGTTTCACGGCATGCGCGTACGCGGCCATAGTATGCTCATAACCTGCAAAAGCGCTGACGAGCATAATCAGTGTCGACTCTGGTAAGTGGAAGTTGGTGATTAAGCAATCCACCAACTGGTACTCATAACCAGGGAAGATAAAAATTTCAGTATCACCAAAAAAAGGAACCAGCTCAGTGCCCTTTTTAAGCGCATCTTGCGCGGCACTTTCCAGTGAGCGCACCGACGTAGTTCCAACAGCGATCACTCGACCACCACGCGCTTTCGTCGCGTTGACGGCATCGACTACCTCTTGTGGCACTTCAACATATTCTGCATGCATATGGTGATCGTGAATATTGTCGACTCGTACTGGCTGGAAGGTTCCAGCGCCAACATGCAAGGTTACATAAGCAAATTCGACGCCTTTCGCTTTGATTTGCTCAAGCAGAGCCTCATCGAAATGCAAACCGGCGGTCGGTGCAGCGACAGCTCCCGGTTTTTGGTTGTATACGGTTTGATAACGCTCTTTATCAGCATCTTCATCAGGGCGGTCAATGTAAGGCGGCAACGGCATATGGCCAATCTCGTTTAAGATCTCCAGTACCGTCTTTGACGCTGTAAAACGAATCTCGAACAGCGCATCATGGCGAGCCACCATGTGTGCATGATATTCGTCATGCTCTCCTAAATACAACTCACTGCCCGGTTTTGGCGGCTTAGATGAGCGAACATGAGCTAAAATCGTCTGTTCATCCAACATTCGTTCGACCAATACTTCCAGTTTGCCGCCTGAAGCTTTGCGCCCAAACATGCGAGCCGGGATGACACGTGTATTGTTAAAAACCAATAAATCGCCGGGCTGAACTCGGTCAAGAACGTCTTTAAATGAGCCATCCGCCAGTTCACCGCTGTTACCGTCTAATTGCAGTAAGCGACTCGCCGTACGTTCAGCCGTTGGGTAACGAGCAATCAGCTCATCGGGAAGTTCAAAGTGAAAGTCTGAAACTTGCATAGTTCTTATCTTGTTCGTTTTGAGTGGATGACGTAATTTTTTTTAAGCGCCGTAGTATATACGTAAACACCTTCTCTCGTCAGACCCAGATCTAAATTTAATGTAATTAAACATGAAAATGGCACCCAATCTTTACGCATCAATCAAAGTAAAAATAGCGGGAGCTCTCAGATATTTTGCGCAGAAAAAACTATAGTTGAATCAGGTCAATAATAAAAAGGAGCTCGTTATGATCAAAATTGAAGACATGATGACTCGCAACCCCCATACCCTGTTGCGTACACACACGTTAGCCGATGCTAAGCACACTATGGAAGCGTTGGATATTCGCCATATCCCTATCGTCGATCCACACAAAAAACTACTCGGTATCATTACTCATCGAGATATTCTTGCCGCGCAAGAGTCGAGCTTAAAAAACATCCCTGAAGATCAATCATATACACTGACAACGCCGTTATATGAGGTGATGCATACTGAAATTATGACGGTTGACCCGCGAGCGGGGTTAAAAGAGAGTGCTATCTACATGCAAAAACATAAAGTAGGCTGCTTACCCGTTGTAGATAAAGGCCAACTAGTGGGCATTATTACTGACACGGACTTTATTGGGGTAGCTGTTACCTTACTTGAGCTACAAGAAGAGAGTGAACCGGACGAAGTCGATATTGAATAACGCTCACTCCCTAATATAAGTGCCTCACATAAAAAAGAGCGGCTTACGCCGCTCAAAGGTGTTACACAGATAATGATTGGGAAGTACCGCTAATTAAAATTGGTCTTCTTCGGTAGAGCCCGTTAACGCGGTTACGGAAGAGCTGCCACCTTGGATGGTATTGGTCATCCGGTCAAAGTACCCCGTTCCCACCTCTTGTTGGTGTGCAACAAAGGTATAACCTCTTGATGCTGCTTCAAACTCTGGACGCTGAACTTTCTCAACGTAATGACGCATACCTTCGCCTTGCGCATAAGCATGTGCTAACTCAAACATGTTGTACCACATGTTATGAATGCCCGCTAAGGTGATGAATTGATATTTGTACCCCATGTCCGACAACTCTTGCTGGAAACGAGCAATAGTGTCTGCATCCAAGTTTTTCTCCCAGTTGAAAGAGGGAGAACAGTTATAAGCCAGCAGTTGATCTGGGTATTGCGCTAGAATTGCTTCGGCAAATTGGCGGGCTTCATCCAAATCAGGCTTAGCGGTTTCACACCACACGAGATCAGCATACGGCGCGTAAGCGAGACCGCGTGAAATCGCTTGCTCAATCCCAGCATTCACGCGATAGAAACCTTCTTGAGTACGCTCACCTTGGATAAAATCACGATCGTATGCGTCGCAATCCGAGGTCAGTAGATCCGCCGCGTTTGCATCAGTACGAGCAATGACCAAAGTGGTTGTCCCTGATACGTCAGCGGCCAAACGTGCCGCAATCAATTTTTGAACCGCTTCTTGAGTCGGAACCAGAACCTTGCCGCCCATGTGTCCGCATTTTTTTACTGACGCCAACTGATCTTCAAAGTGCACACCGGCCGCCCCTGCTTCAATCATCGACTTCATCAACTCGTAAGCATTGAGTACGCCACCAAAACCGGCTTCAGCATCAGCAACAATCGGTAAGAAGTAATCAATACCACCTTCATCTTCCGGTGATTTTCCGGCCGCCCACTGAATTTGATCGGCACGACGAAACGAGTTGTTGATGCGCTTGACCACCGATGGAACAGAATCGACTGGATAGAGCGATTGGTCTGGGTACATGGTGGAAGCGGTGTTGTTGTCTGCCGCTACTTGCCAGCCGGAGAGATAAATCGCCTCAATTCCCGCTTTGGCTTGTTGTACCGCTTGACCACCTGTCAATGCACCCAAACAGTTCACATAACCTTTTTTGGCACTGCCGTTAACCAGTGACCACAATTTATCAGCGCCACGTTGGGCCAAGGTGTTGGCTGGAGTGATTGAACCGCGCAGGTCAACCACTTCAGCAGCAGTATAAGTACGCTTTACATTTTTCCAGCGTGGGTTGGTTGCCCAATCTTTTTCTAGAGCTTCGATTTGTTGGCGGCGAGTTAATGTCATGGTCTATCCCTCTTATTTTGATGCGCAAGCGCACTGTCATCCTTTTCTCAGCAGTACGACCTATTCTGCTTTTGAAAACAGCTTCACGTTATTGGTTATCAGTAATTGGTTATTGGTTATTAGATATTGGTTTTAAATCTCATCAATCTAGGTAGTCATAACCCGGAACGGTGATAAAATGTGTCAGCTCGTCGCTGGTAGTTAAGCGAGCCATCAATTGTGCCGCTTCGCTAAATCGTCCTTGTGCAAATCGCTGCGTGCCGATTTCCTGTTTCACGACTTCAATTTCTTGCGCAAGATACTGCTCAAAAAGCGCTTTGGTAACAATCTGACCGTTATCCAAGGCTTTTCCATGCTTGATCCATTGCCATATTGACGCTCGAGAAATCTCTGCGGTCGCCGCATCTTCCATCAAACCATAAATGGGGACACAGCCATTGCCGGAGATCCATGCTTCGATGTACTGAAGTGCAACTCGAATATTATGACGCATGCCCTGTTCGGTACGTTCTCCTTCACATGGGGTCAACAGCTCATTGGCATGAATCGGCGCATCAGACAGACGCGTAACATCTAATTGGTTACAACGCTCGCCCAGTACTTGGTCAAAGACCGCTTTTGCCGTATCCGCTAAACCTGGATGGGCAACCCAAGTACCGTCATGACCATTATTGGCTTCGAGTAATTTATCGTGATGAATTTTATCGAGAACCAACTGATTTTCTTGGGGATCTTTAGCTGGAATGAACGCGGCCATACCGCCCATCGCAAATGCGCCACGCTTATGACAGGTGTAGATCAGTAAGCGTGAATAGGCGTTAAGAAACGGCTTTTCCATTGTGACAACTTGGCGATCTGGTAGCACCCGATCCGGATAATTTTTCAATGTCTTGATATAACTGAAAATGTAATCCCAGCGGCCACAATTTAAGCCGACAATGTGTTCTTTAAGCGAGAACAATATTTCGTCCATCTCGAACACGGCGGGTAAGGTTTCAATCAATACGGTGGCTTTAATGGTGCCAGTTTCTAACCCAAAATACTCTTCGGTAAAATGGAAAACGTCACTCCACCACTTTGCTTCTTGATAGGCCTGAAGTTTTGGAAGATAAAAATAAGGGCCACTGCCTTTTTTAAGCAATGATTTATAGTTGTTGTAAAAGTAGAGTGCAAAATCAAACAACGAACCCGGAATACTTTGCCCTGCATATTTAACATGCTTTTCTTTAAGGTGCAGACCGCGTACCCGACAAATGAGCACCGCTGGGTTATCTTTAAGCTGGTAGCACTTACCATTGTCAGGATTGGTATAGCTAATGGTTCCTTCAATGGCATCACGCAAATTGACTTGCCCATCCAGCACTTTATCCCATGCTGGTGACATCGAATCCTCAAAATCCGCCATGAACACTTTGACGTTAGCATTCAATGCATTGATCACCATTTTTCGGTCGGTTGGCCCCGTAATCTCCACTCGACGATCTTGTAAATCGTGTGGGATACCGAGAATTTTCCAGCTTCCTTCGCGAATATCTTGCGTATCCTTGAGAAAATCCGGCAGTTCTCCGTTATCAATACGTGTTTGTCGCTCTTCTCGTGCATCCAGCAGCGAATCGACACGGCTTGCAAATTTAGCACACAGAGTGGACAAGAAGATTTGGGCTTCTGAAGGGAAAATAGCTTGGTGATGTGGGCCAACGGCACCAACAACCTCAAGCTTGGCTTCGTGGTGTTCTTTGCTGAGTGCTAACTCTGTTTCTGGGGTCTGTGCAAACATAACGTTCTTCCTTAAAACCATTCCAACTACATTTGTAATTTAAAAACCACAAATTCAAATGCTCATTTTTTGCTATCCACTGACTTATCTCTACCGACACTTTCTCTCAGTCAATCCAATATTTCAAGCCTAACCAAGCTAGACATAAGTCTTACAAAACCTTATTAAACCTTACATCAACTCATCATTCAGCAAAAGAGACAAAGTTAATGAAAGGTTAAAAACAAAGTTTTATCCCGTTTCAAACCTATGTTTGATTTCCTTGTTAAATATGAAAGTTATTACGTTATTTTATTACACAGCTCAAAAAGGCAGATTTTAGTTTTAAACAGACGTTCGAAATGATGTGAGACGCAGTAAGGC
>NZ_CAWNHY010000234.1:0-2018 GCF_963874335.1 Vibrio sp. V10_P2A27P122
TAACGCCGCATTAAGGTGTGAGCGGCGCTTGGCTATACTTGAGCGAAGCGAAACTGCCAAGCGTTGCGAATCACTCTTAAATGCTTTGTTAAGCGTCATCGAGTTACGACGCTGTTTAGCTGCCTGAGTAGCAGAAAATCGTCGGGGGCGATGACGTTGATTCCTTTCTCAGGGTCAAAAAAGTACTGAGCAACTCGAGCATGATTAAACGTATTAGCATCAAGCGGGTACTCTGCAAAAGGGTTATGGAGTATATGTAAGCCATCAGCGATATCTTCCTTATACTCTGCCTTAATTGTATTGCGAACTTCTGGAATAATGCTGTCGCCTTTAGGTAAGTGACACGTGTGGTATACACTCATTGCGTTAGGGTTATCAGCAAGTGCTCGAATCTTTCCCCAAGTGGCTAGTGAGCTATAAATTACTGCACTTACATCTTTGTATTCATCAGTAGTAAACAAACCTACAGGAATTGATACATTTTCGTTTTTAACTACAGCTTCAACGGGATACTTAATCAACTCGTTAGCCCCCGTTGCAATAGTCGTTTCCTCATCCACATACAACCCATATAAAACCGCTACAATTCCGCGATTAACCGCAAAATGGGAAAACGGTCGGTCAAAGGAAGCTAAGCCAATTACATAGGGTTTATCTTTAACATGCGGTAAATCAGAGTAACTGGTCCTGAACTTCTTAATCTTGGAAGATAAGCTATTTGAAATCCTGATTGCTGATTGCTGGTTGAACTCAGCAAAGTCTGTCGGAGCAAACATTTGCGAATGCCCTGCTGGGGCTTCCCCGCCTTGAGGTGGGGCTGCAATAGTAGCTTCAAGCGTGATATGCCTATCCAATTCAGTTACAAAATCTGGCGCATGATGAGAGAAGTCAGTTTGAGCACCTAGATCTTTTAGAAATGCATGCAGATAAAGCTCCCACATAGATGATTCAAAAGTCGTTTGAAACTCATAAATAAACTTCCCATCTCTATCTTCGAACCCTTGCGCCCAAGAATTGAGAACGTCTTGCTCTGGCTTGTACTGCTCTTGCAGCATCATTTTGAACAAAGGATGTTGCTTCTCATCTTCAGCGATTGGTGTAAATAAATCTAACATGATTCCTCGATATTAAAATGACGCTTAACGCCCGGCTAAGGGGTTGACAACGCACAGCCGAACTCAAAAAACACACTTAAACACTGAACTTCAATTTTGCACCAAAACCGCCACGCGTTGGCAATCCCTCTTGAGCCGTTTGTTATGATTCATCTTGCTACCTTCGTAGCGCCACGCTACAATTATTAAAACTTTAAATGAAGGAGCACATTATGTCTACCGCTAGCATACGCCTTGATCAAGACCTCGTAGATAAAGCCGCTATCATGGCCAAAGCATTGAATCGCACTACACCAAAACAAATTGAACACTGGGCTAAAATTGGGGAAATGATGGAAGATAACCCAGATTTACCTTATGAATTTGTTCGACAAGCCATTATAGCTAAAGCTGAAAAAGAAGCCGGAAAACTTGAGGCATACAACTTTGGCTAATATTACACAGGTTCTTCAAACGCCATCATTCAAGAAAACCGTTAAAAAACTCCACCAAAATCAGAAAGTGGATCTGGACAATGCGGTCAAAGCACTTATCGAAGATCCGCTTTTAGGCGAGCAGAAAAAAGGAGATTTGTCCTTTCTCCGTGTTTATAAATTCAAAATGGTTAAGCAACTCACTCTTCTTGGCTATAGCTATCAAGATGGGACGGTAACTCTTGAACTCATCGCCCTAGGCGCGCATGAAAATTTTTACCGAGATATCAAGATGTTTTACTGAATCCGGGTGAATCATAACGCCCGGCTAAGGGGTTGACAACGCACCGCCGAACTCAAAAAAACACACCGTAAACCCTGAACTTCAATTTTGTACTAAAGCCGCCACGCGTTGGCAATCCCTCTTGAGCCGTTTGTTAGGCCAATAGATTGACAACGATACTTTAGAAACTCAAGAACGAGCTTGTTT
>NZ_CAWNHY010000235.1:0-27920 GCF_963874335.1 Vibrio sp. V10_P2A27P122
GTCGGCCATTTCTAGCGATGTAGACACTGTTTATAACGTCACTTTTGAAGAAAAAAACATCAGAATCCTGAACAAATCTCACATTTAAGATCGAATTCAGACGGATAGGATTGAGTTGGGGAAAAGCTCTAGGCAAAAAAAATCGGCTATTAAGCCGATGGGAAATGAAACAAAGGAACGAAACGTTGTGCTATTAGGGAAAAGTTAACTCACAAGAGCAACGTGCTCTTCGAGCAAAATATGATTGGCGCAAGCCATACGGTCATGCATAACCTTAATGACCTGTCCGAATTCCAGCTGTTTGGAACCATTCAGTATGAACGCATCCAAATCGACTAAGGCGCAAAGACTAGCGCAGTCCCCTACCTCAAGTACGATGAAATAACCTTGGCTGTAGCCGTTGACCAACCGAACAATGTCACCTTCACTCGGTTCAAAACCGTAGCCTTGATGATCAAAAAACCAACTTTTAGGCTGGACAGGTTTATGAAAACGCTTAGCGGCAACACAATAGAGTGCTAATTCGGCTTGTCTTGGCTCACTTAAACCTAAATAGGCAATTTGCTCTTTGTAGGTTTGGAAAGCACTCGCATCATCGACTGAAAAATGATTCTCAGCAAAAGCACAATCGACGAGCAGATTACGGTAAAGATTGGTCTTAAAAACCATCTCATCACCAAGGTACAACATCAGGCAGCTTTCGCTATCTGAATAATACCAACTCCATTTGTCACTTGGTTTAAGCATCGTTCCACTCTCTAATTTTAATGAATTATCAAACTATTAGGTAAAACGCTTAATTACCTTTGCCAGCTAGTGAATGTAATTTTAAGAACAGAAATATAAAAAAAAAGAGGAAATGAATAACTCATTCCCTCTTACTTTGACCCAGTCACTTTTTATTTTTCTGAGTAAATACCTTTAAATCGCACTTATTTACAGGTTCTTGACAATATCTCTCACTAAGCCTGGGCCGTGGTAAATGAATCCTGAATAGACTTGTACTAGTTTCGCGCCCGCCAACATTTTTTCTTTTGCAGCGATACAAGAATCAATACCACCCACTCCAATAATGGGCAGCTTATCACCCAACTCTTGGTACAAGCACTTAATCACTTCAGTACTTCTTGATTGAACAGGACGGCCACTTAACCCACCCGCTTCATTCGCGAATTTCATACCTTCCACCAGCGACCGATCCAATGTGGTATTAGTCGCGATAACGCCATCAATATTATGCTTGAGTAACGATTGGCAAATTTGTTTAAGTTCGTCATCAGAAAGATCGGGAGCGATCTTTAATGTTAGCGGAACGTATTTATTATGCAGCTTAGCCAATTCAGATTGCTTCGCTTTCAGTACGGCAAGCAAATCATCCAATGCTTCACCATATTGTAACGTTCGTAACCCAGGAGTGTTGGGGGATGAAATGTTCACTGCTATGTAACCAGCATATGGGTAGACTTTCTCCATACAAATAAGATAGTCATCTGCCCCATTTTCAATCGGTGTATCTTTATTCTTTCCAATGTTGATACCGATAATGCCGTCATATTTAGCTTTCTTAACGTTCTCAACCAGGTTGTCGACACCTAAGTTGTTAAAGCCCATTCGATTGATAATACCTTCCGCTTGGATCAAACGGAATAAACGCGGTTTATCGTTACCAGATTGAGGACGTGGAGTCACGGTACCAACTTCGACAAAACCAAACCCCATTGCACCAAAAGCTTCTATGCATTCCCCATTTTTATCTAGGCCAGCGGCCAAACCTACAGGGTTTTTAAAAGTTAAACCCATGCATTCGACTGGGCGATTGGGTAAGTGTTGACGATAGAAGAGATCAAGAGGAGTGCCTGTGAAACGTTTAAAGTTTTCAATGGCGAGATCATGTGCCTTTTCGGCATCAAGTTGAAAAAAGCCAGTCCTGGCTAAGCGGTAGAGCATTGTGCCTCCGAAATAAAAAGCCCCGTATAAACGGGGCGTTATTATTTACTCATTTGCCGCACAATTCAAATTTAAAAGTACTAATTCTCTTAATGCTACTGAGAATTTTGCAAATTCATGTACTGCACCAACTTTAAATTCGTTGAGGATACTCTCCCAGCGCATTAAGGATACTTCATTACTAGCAATCCATTCATCCAGTGCTTTCATTACATCGAGTTCTTCTGGCGCACAAGTACAATTCAATACTTGCGCAGTGAGTTGACGCTGCTGCCAGTCTAAATCTTCACGGAATGCAGCGCGAGCTAGTGCTTGCCAGTTGTTATCCACCGCTTGACCGTTAATCTGTTTTAAGAACCAGTGCAGTGATAAACGATCACCTAAGTTAAAGTAAAGCTTAGCTGTCTGAGCAACGGTCTTACCTTTATCACGTGCCACTGTGGATATATCCAGTGCTGAGTACAGGCTTGATAAACGAGCAACGTAATTCGCCAGTTCTGAGTTAATGCCTTTATCAATCCAGACTTGAGCCATGGCATTATGCTCTGCAACCTCTTCAGCAACGAGCATATTGTCTAGTTCAGCGGAAACGGCATTGACGTCAGTTTGATAAAGCGCAATCAAATCTTTGACCGATTGTTTGCCTGAACGATTACGCAGCAACCAACGAGATAAGCGGCGTAAGGTTCGGCGTACTAAGAAGATCACATCGTACTGTGCATCTGCTTCTGCTTTATTGTCGAGTAAACGAACCTGCTCAAGAACACGGCCTAAGCCATAGATTTCTCTTGCCGCAGTGTAAGCATTGGCAATATCGACAACATTCGCACCAGTCTCTTCTTGAAGACGGGTCACGAAATTACATCCCATTTCGTTCACCATCTGATTGGCCAGAGCCGTAGCAATGATCTCTGCACGAAGTGGATGCTGTTGCATGTGCTGAGAATAGTTACGACGTAACTCAGTAGGGAAATAGTTGATCAACTGCTGTGAATGGAATTCATCGTGAGAAATCTCTTCACAAGCCAATTCCTCTTTCAACACCATTTTGCCGTATGCCACTAATACCGATAGCTCCGGACGGGTTAATGCAAATCCCTGCTTCTCACGCTCAAGCAAAGTTTCATCATCTGGAATGTATTCCAATGCTCGGTCAAGGTGCCCTGCTTTTTCCATAGCATGGATGAAACGAATCTGCTCTTTAACTAACGATACACCCTGTTGCTCAGTGACAGAAATAGCTTCAGATTGAGCGTAAGCATCTTCAATAACGATGCCTCCTACTTCGTCTTCCATCGACTCTAAGATCTGATTACGTTGTTTGACGGTAAGATCACCATTCGCCACCAAGCCATTCAAGAAGATCTTAATATTAACTTCATTATCCGAGCAATCGACGCCGCCAACATTATCAACAAAGTCGGTATTAACACGACCACCAGTTAATGCATACTCAACACGTCCAAGTTGAGTCATACCTAAGTTACCACCTTCACCGATCACTTTTGTGCGAAGATCGCGTCCATCAATTCTTAGAGCATCGTTAGCGCGGTCACCTACATCAGAATGGCTCTCTTTCGATGATTTAACATAGGTGCCGATGCCGCCGTTCCACAGAAGATCCACTTCCATTTTCAAGATCATTTTAATCAGCTCATTAGGCGCAACAGAAGCCTTCTTAGTGCCGATCATTTTTTGAATTTCAGGCGTTAAGGTGATCGATTTCGCTTTGCGAGAGAAGATACCACCACCTTTTGAGATCAACTTTGCGTTGTAATCTTCCCAGCTAGATCGTGGCGTGTTGAATAAGCGATTACGCTCTTCCCAACTTTTTGCTGAATTTGGTGTTGGATCGATGAAAATATGCAAATGGTTAAACGCTGCTTGCAAACAGATGTGTTTAGACAGCAGCATACCATTACCGAACACATCTCCAGCCATATCGCCGATACCAATCGCTGTGAAATCTGTGGTTTGGCAGTTAATGCCCATTTCACGGAAGTGGCGCTTGACTGACTCCCATCCCCCTTTTGCTGTAATCCCCATGGCTTTATGGTCGTAACCATTTGAACCACCAGAAGCAAAAGCGTCACCTAGCCAGAAATTGTATTCTGCTGACACTGAGTTAGCCAAATCGGAAAATGTTGCTGTCCCTTTATCCGCGGCTACAACTAAGTAAGGGTCATCTTCATCATGACGAACGACATTTTTAGGTGGAACGACTTCGCCTTCAATAATATTGTCGGAAACATCGAGTAATGCACGAATAAAACGTTTATAGCAGCGTTGTCCCTCGGCAAAGATCTCATCACGCGTGGTAAACATGTGCTGTTTCTTACACACAAAACCACCTTTTGCTCCCACAGGAACAATAACGGTATTTTTTACCTGTTGCGCTTTCACTAACCCTAGAATCTCGGTACGGAAATCTTCTTGGCGATCAGACCAACGTAATCCGCCACGTGCTACTTTACCACCACGTAAATGAACACCTTCAATATCAGGCGCATAAACGAAGATTTCGAAAGCCGGCACAGGAGCTGGAATTTCAGAAATCTCTTTCGGTTTCATTTTTAAAGAAAGCCAAGGTTTGATCTGATTGTTTTCATCCAGCTGGAAGTAGTTAGTACGGATCGTCGCACTGATCATCTCCATATAACGACGAATAATACGATCATCATCCAAGCTATCAACACGATCTAACTCTTCAGTAATAGCGTTGATAAGATCCGTTTGCCCTTTTTGAGCCCCTTTGTGTTTAGGATCAAACCGCTTTAAGAATAGTTCCACCAGCCCTTTTGCTACATCTGGATAATGGCTGAGTGTATCTTCAATATATTGTTGACTGAATGGGAAACCCACTTGGCGCATGTAACGCGCATAAGCACGAAGAATCGATACTTCGCGCCCAGTTAATGAAGCACCGAGTACTAGTCGGTTGAAGCCATCACTCTCTAATTCACCAGCCCAAATAGCCGCAAATGCTTGTTGAAAACGATCTCTCGCTTCTCGAAGATCGACACTCTTATCGCTCTTATGCAGCATTGAGAAATCTAAGATCCAATACGTTTGTCCATTTAACTTGCGTACTTCATAAGGTGACTCTCCGATCACCCTCAGCCCTAAGTTTTCCAACATCGGCATCACATCAGAAAGATGGATTGGCTCGTCGCGGTGATAGAGTTTTAAGCGCACCGCTTTTGAATCGGCCGCTTCTTCTTGTGGGCGATAGAACAACATGCCGAGTTTGTGCTCTTCATCTAAGGCTTCCAATCGCTGGATATCATCCACCGCTGAACCCGGCATCATGTCTTCTTTGTAAGAACGAGGGAATGCGCGCATGTATTCTTTCGATAATGGCAGTCCTTTACTCTCTCCAAAGTTTGCTACGATCGCATCTGATAAACGATCATCCCAAGTTGATGATGCTTCCATTAAATTTTGCTCTACCGTTTTTACATCGACATCCATGTTGTTATTATCAACACGTACGATGTAGTGTGTTCTTGCCAATGGGCTTTCTGAAAAATAAGTGGTGAACTCAACATCTTGCTCACAACCAAAGTACTGTTTGAAAATTCGTTGCGTTTGGCGGCGAAGCTCGGTGTTATAGCGCTCTTTGGTCACATAGACCATGCAGCTGAAGAAACGACCAAACGGGTCTTTACGAACAAACAGACGCAGCAAATCCCTATCTTGCATTTGCACTACGCCCATCCCAACTTCTAGCATCTCTTCTTCACGTGCCTGCAGTAACTCATCACGAGGATAGTTTTCTAGAATATTGTGCAGCGCTTTATAGGAATACGAGCCTGCACGATAACCGCTGGCTTTTAGGATACGTTCTACTTTTTCGCGGATCAGCGGAATAGTTTCGACACTTTGGTTATACACCGCCGAGGTATATAGGCCAGTGAAACGATGTTCACCGATCACTTTACCTGCTTTGTCGAACTTTTTAACGCCGATATAATCGGTATAAGCTGGGCGGTGGATACGTGATTGGGTATTGCCTTTAGTGACAATCAATAAAAAAGGCTTTTTGGCTTCAAGGCGCGCGGAATCAGGAAAGTCAGATAATTTTACGCTGCGTACACGTTTTGAATCAGAAAATAAACCCAACCCTTTTTCTGCTGTTGGTCTCAGTTCAGTATCGCCTTCGACCGTCACGAGGTCGTATTCTTTGTATCCCATGAACGTGAAATTATGATTTCCCATCCACTTTAAGAATTTGATGGTTTCTTCATAACGATCACTTTCTACAGGAATGAACTCTTTTTGTGTCTCCAATTGCGCAATCACTTGCACCAGTTTTTCTGACATTGGTTGCCAGTCTTGCACCACTAAAGCTGTATCGCTCAGAATACTAAGCAACTCATTTTTCAACTGTGTCATCGCTTCTTTGCTGCTAAGGCGATCGACTTCAATATGAAAAAGAGATTGCAGAACACCCTCACCTTGGTTTACCGAAGTAATAACACCGTTATCGGTGCGCGAGATTTGCGTTGGACCATTGAGCATGAGGTGTGACGATAAATCCAAACGGCTGAGCGCCATTTTAATGGAGTCCACAAGAAACGGACTATCAGGGATTACTATTTCAACAATCGTGTGCGTTGACTGCCAACCTTGGCGGCTTACTGTCGGGTTAAATACCCGCACTGAACGCTCCTCTGGGTTTTTCTCGTTAATATGGTGCCATAGGCTAACTATCGCACCATATAAGTCAGATTCATTACGTTCAGTCAGATCATCTTTCGAAATGTTACTAAATAGATGTTGAGCAAGTTGGGTCACGAGCGGTTGATGAGCAAGATCGAGTTTGTCTTGAATCAGTTTGTACACTTTTTCAAGCAGAACTGGCACTAAAGTTTCACGCGCAGTCATAGTAGACTCCAAGATTATTATTTTTGTAGGGTATGCGGTAAGCATAGCGCTTACCATTGGTAATGCTTGCTTTATTGTAAAAGCTTTATTGACAAATAGTTAACAGTTTTAGGGCAGGTCTGAGGTGAAATGTTTGAGAATGTGATTAAGATTCCTATTTAAATATCTAAAAAATCAGCGGCTCACAGAGTTTCTAACTTTACAAACTTGTTATTTTGGTCAGTTGTCAGCCGAAATCGACCTTTTACTCCAATTTGGCTAAGAAATGGACGAAATCGAGACGCGGGTAGCTGAAGGCGTAAACCTTGATCTGTGTAGACTTGTACAGAGCTTGCTACACCAGAATAGTGCGCTAAGTAAGTTTGATAAGAAATATTGAGAGTAAAATAGTATTGCTTCATAGCCGTTAACCAAAATAGAGCGAGGAGACGTATCTATCACCTCGCTCTTAGTAGAGTTAAGATCCTTAAGATTCGAGCGCTTTTGTTACTTTTTCAAAGAGATCCAGAGCTAAATTATCCATTGACTTCAAAGTCTCCAACTCCGATTTCATCATTGCTTGACGAGTTTCATCGTAGAGCCTGAATTTAAGTAAAGGATCAATTAAACGCGACGCAACTTGGGGGTTACTATCATTGAGTTCACGCAGTATCTGCCCTGCAAAACGGTATCCCTCACCCGATTTTGCATGGAAATTAACTGGGTTTGCGCTGAGGAATGAACCAATTAAACTACGAGTACGATTTGGATTTTTTAAGCTAAATGCTTCATGTTTCATGGTTTGTTGAATGGTATCCAAAACACTTGGTGCGGGGTTAGTCCCTTGCAGTGCAAACCATTTATCCATCACCAATCCATCGTGTTTCCATTTATTGCTGTAATCATCCATCAGTGCTTGACGGCACATAAGCTGTGCACTATTCGCAGCGCTCATAGCGGCGATGGTGTCAGTCATGTTGTTGGCGCTGTGATACTGAGCCAGCACCAAATCATTGCCTTGGTCGGTATAAGCTAAATAAGCAAGGCAAGTATTGCGCAATGCTCGTTCACCAATTGCACTGTGTTCAATGCTGTATGCTGTCTGTTTTAAACTGTGGTAAACCGCATTGAGCTCGTCTTGCAATGCGTTAGCAAGCTGTACTTTCATCGCTTTAAGTACGGTCGCTATTGCATCAACATCCACACGTTTATACCAACCTGAAACCTCATTATGGCTAGGTAATGAGAGCATTTCCGCAATAAAAGCAGGCTCTAGAGCCTCACTCAGTAACACACCACGGAATGCATCAACTACCGATTCAGGCAAATCCGCCGCCTTACCCGACTGCACTCCAAACACATTGCTACGGATATATTTGGCTAACAACATTTGGCCTGCATCCCAGCGAGCAAATTCGTTACGAGCATTGACCATCAAGAAGATCAGCTCATCATCACTGTAGTCATACTCCAGTTTCACTGGTGCTGAAAATTCGCGCAACAAGGAAGGGATCGGTTTCTCTGGCACATTTTCAAACACGAAGGTCTGCTTAGCCTGTGTTACGTTCAGTACATTAGAGATTCGCTTTCCGTTACATTGTAACTCAATTACATCACCATGAGCGGTGTATAACTCAACATCAAAAGGAATATGCAGCGCTGCTTTCTCTTTTTGCTCGTGCGTTGGTTCGGTTGTTTGCTCTACGGTTAAGGCATAGGTTTTCTGTTGTGCGTCATATTCAGTGCTCACTGAAACAATCGGTGTACCAGATTGGCTATACCATAAACGGAATTGGGTAAGATCGACGCCTGAAGCATCTTCCATCGCTGCTACGAAATCTTCGCAGGTAGCGGCAGTGCCGTCATGACGCTCAAAATAGAGCTTCATCCCTTTTTGGAAATTCGTTTCACCCAATAACGTATGCATCATACGAATCACTTCACTGCCTTTTTCATAGACAGTTAATGTATAGAAGTTATTCATTTCTATCACTTTATCGGGACGAATTGGGTGTGACATTGGGCTGGCATCTTCAGCAAATTGTGGCCCGCGAATAATGCGCACATTATTAATGCGATTCACGGCTCTCGACCCTAAATCAGACGAAAATTCTTGGTCACGGAATACCGTTAGGCCTTCTTTTAAGCTTAATTGGAACCAATCACGACAAGTGACGCGGTTACCAGTCCAGTTATGGAAATATTCGTGGCCAATCACCGCTTCAATACCTAAATAATCAGTATCGGTAGCGGTTTTTTCATTGGCTAACACAAACTTAGAGTTAAAAATGTTGAGCCCTTTATTCTCCATCGCACCCATGTTGAAAAAGTCAACGGCAACGATCATGTAGATGTCGAGATCATACTCTAAACCGAAGCGTTCTTCGTCCCACTTCATTGCGTTGATAAGTGATGTCATCGCATGAGAAGCGCGGTCGAGGTTACCTTTATCAACAAAAATCTCGAGGGCAACATCGCGACCAGACTTGGTTTTATATTGATCACGTAATACGTCAAAATCACCCGCAACGAGAGCAAATAAGTAAGCAGGTTTCGGATGTGGATCTTGCCACTTCACCCAATGACGCCCTTCTGTAAGATCGCCATGTTCGATACGGTTACCGTTACTTAATAAAAATGGGTAATCTTTTTTGTCAGCAATCACGGTCGTTGTGTATTTTGCAAGAACGTCTGGACGATCGAGGAAGTAAGTAATGCGACGGAAACCTTCCGCTTCACACTGAGTACAGAACGCACCCCCCGATTTGTATAACCCTTCTAGTGCGGTATTCGCTTCAGGGTTAATCAGTGTCACGATCTCCAATTCAAACTCTTGAGGTAATGATGAGATCGAGAGCCCGGTTTCAAGCAGCTGAAAATCTTGCCATTCGGTGCCATTCACTTTGAGCGATTTCAGCTCAAGGTTTTCACCATCCAGCACCAATTGGTTACTCTCTTTTTGCTGCTTAACGTGAGAAACGGCAGTCACTGTGGTGTTGGTATCAAAGAGATCGAATGTTAATTCGAGATCCGTAATGGTATGTGATGGAGATTGATAATCTTTGCGATACTTGGCTTGGGGTGTATGAGCCATGTCGGAATCCTTGTTGACGGAGTGAAATGTGACGTTTTTGATAAACATTCAGTAAGATGGCTATAGATCTAAGGCTTGTTATCATTAATAACAACCCCTCAAACCGAAAAACGAGGCATTTTAGACAAATACCCCGTTATTTCGCTGACAATTTACCCATATATCAACAGATTTCACTCATTGCCTTTCTTATGATAGAAGATTGCAAGACTACGGATTTACTCGCGCTAAAACAGCCGACATGGAACCATTTTCCACCTCTAACGTTAACATATCGCTAACAAGCGTATAGCGGGTATCATGTTCTCCGTCTTCATAAAGGAGCACCAAATGATCACCTTCTGTGTAGTACACCCCTTTATGGATCGATTCGTTACCATTAGCACCACTTACTCTGAACATAAATACAAAATCCGGCTGTAAAACGAGATCAAGTTGGTTAATGTCGGTTGCTATCGCATCTTCACCAAATACCCGTTTGCTAGACCACACCCCTGCCAACGCATTTGGTAAAGCTTTAGTGAACATAATGCCGTTTAAGTTGAGCATGTTGTGGTTCACTTGGTATTGATAAACTTGAGGTTGCGATGAATTAAGCCCCAAAATCAAGCTGTTATCGCTGGCGTCAAATTCACCTTCCCAGTGCTCCACATTATAATTTTTCTTTTGAATATCGATCTTGAAACGATAATTCGATTCCAAGGTCAGTTTAATAGAACGAAAATCATCGGAAGAAGTGTCAGGATTGGGGTTAAGTAGGTACCAATCACCAAGTAAAAAAGGGAGATCAAACTGAGTTAAGTCTTGATGAGTCTGCGTACCACTACTTTGACTTTGTGCCGCACTGGTGCTGATAAGAACAATGCAGGTAAAAATGATGCTTATCCATTTCATAACACGCTCCTCGCTTTTTTCTTAAGCTTAGAACCGGTTGTACGATAAAGCGAAATGTTTGATCTGTATCACGTTATTTATTTGGTTTAAATAAGATCAAAAAAGCGAGCACTAAGGCTCGCTTTTCATTGCTACTGGTTGCTAATTTAGCATATCAACAGTGATCGCCACTGCTTCTTCTAAATAAACATCTGGAGCTTCATAATCTTTAGGTACATCTTGCAAGGTTTTATAGGGCTTCAAACCATTGGCGACTTGTCGCATGTTAATCCGCGCCAAACGCAATTCATCTGCCTTGTCACTTTCTTGCTTACGCACAGATTCATTGAGAGAAATTGTGTTGTCATCTTTCTCCGCTTTATACTTTGCAATATCCTCGTTAATGAAGCCGAACTCCATATCATTGGCAATACGAGCTTGATGCTGCGCAGATAGCTTAGCAATCAGTTTTTCATTAGCTTGTAACTTGTCGTATTTAGCTCGCTCAATTTGATCCCAAGGAAGTGCATTAGGTTCAACGCTCTCACCGGTATCTTTTGCTTCAATCGCAGTGGGTAACGCAATATCAGGCACAACACCTTTATTCTGCGTACTACCACCATCAATACGATAAAATTTCTGAATCGTATATTGAACGTAGCCTAATTCTTTATCAAACAAGTCGTAGATATGATTCAACGAGCGATGCTGTTGAACCGTTCCCTTACCGAATGAGTTTTCGCCAACAATGATCGCTCGTCCATAATCTTGCATTGCCGCTGCAAAAATTTCTGAGGCTGATGCGCTGTAGCGATTCACCAATACCGTCATAGGACCCTGATAACTGATTTTTCCATCCGTGTCACTATTGACGTTTACTCGTCCATAGCTATCGCGAACTTGCACAACCGGACCGCTTTCAATAAATAAGCCGGATAATGCCGTCGCTTCCGTTAATGCACCCCCACCGTTATTACGCAAATCGACGATCACGCCATCCACTTTTTTCTGCTTCAGTTCAGTCAGCAATTTGTCCGTGTCTTGCGCTAAACCGACATAGAAGCTAGGGACTTCAAGCACGCCGATTTTCTTGCCATTTTTCTCGATGATTTTTGATTTAACCGCTCGATCTTCTAAACGAATTTTGTCTCGAACAATAGTGACAACGTGACTTTTAGCGTCTTTACCTTCCGGCAAAACTTGCAACTTCACCTTAGTGCCTTTCGGGCCTTTGATCAGTTGTACGACATCATCTAAACGCCAACCGATAACATCAACCATCTCTTTGCCATCTTGGCCCACACCAATAATACGATCGCCTTCACCCAACTGCTTGCTATTTGAGGCAGGACCACCCGCAACTAACGAACGAATGATGGTGTAGTCGTCGGTCATTTGCAGTACAGCACCAATCCCTTCCAATGAAAGATTCATTTCTGATTGGAACTGCTCGGCATTACGTGGAGAGAGATAACTGGTGTGCGGATCAACTTCACGCGCAAAAGCATTCATATAAAGCTGAAATACATCTTCGCTGTGGGTCTGAGACAGACGTTTGATCGCGTTATTATAACGCTTGCCTAGCGTTTCTTTAATTTCCGGCCACTCTTTACCCGTAAGCTTTAAGTTCAGTGCATCATATTTGACACGTTGCTGCCATAACTTATCGAGCTCGGTTTTATCTTTCGGCCAAGCTGCTTTTGAGCGATCAAGTTCCATCGATTCATCGGCTTCAAATGTAATTTCTTTGTCGAGCAGAGAAAGCGCATATTGAAAACGCTCAAAGCGCTTTTGCATTGATAAGTTATAAACATCAAATGCAATTTGGTTATTGCCAGCCTTGAGTTGATCATCAAGTTGTGTCGACCACGTATGAAAGGAATCAATATTGCTCTGAGTAAAGATATTGCGGTTGTAGTCGAGCAGTTCGAGATAACGATTGAAGATAGCTTGTGAGAAATCGTCATTCAAGTTGAAGTGTTTGTAATGAGAACGAGTAAAACGGGAAGTCACACGCTTACTCGCCGTTTCATGCTGCATTTCTGGGGCAAGAAGAGGTAAATCTTCTTTGCTAAGAGTGGCTTCTAAGGCCTGAACGGATGACGCTGCTAGCCATAGGCCAGCAGCGATCAACGTTAATTTTGAACGGCATTTCATGCGTAGGAATTTCTCCTTTATGCGCGCAAGTGCTCCGCTTTCACAACCATTTGTAGGCCGTTGACAAGTTGAACGCGCACATCTTCCTTATTAACTTCAACAATGGTCGCAGCCATGTTTCCTTTACCCATGTTTACGTTCACTTGTTTGCCAGTGATCATTTCATCAGCATTTAAAGCGCGCGTCTCGACAGGTTTTTCAGCTTTTGGCGCTTTCGCTTGAGGACGACGAGCTTGTGCTTGAGGCTTTTTCGCTTTTGGTTGCTTCGCTTTTGCCTCTTCGCGTGCTTTTTGTCCTTGCTCTTTACGACGAGCCTGTACTCGAGCTTTACTTTCTGCCAATGCGGCTTGTGCGTGCTCTACATGTTCTTCTTCTAACTCTCCACATGGGTTGCCATCAAGGTCAACACGAGTTGCACCTAGTTTAACACCATGTAGATAACGCCATGACGACGTGTATTGTCTTAACGCAGCACGCAGCTGTGTTTTACTTACTTTTGAGTCTTCGTTTAGGCGTTCTGCAAGATCTTGAAAAATACCAATTTTCAAAGGCTTTGCTTCACCTTCTAAAGTAAAGCACTTAGGGAAACATTCAGCAATGTACGCAATAACTTCTTTGCTGTTTTTTAACTTTTCAGTGTTTTCCATGAGGATTCCTGGTTTATGCGGTCTTTCCGCGAGGCATTAAGATAAATATGTTCGGTATTATAGTGACCTAAATGCGAAAAACCACAGGCAATGACCAATTTATGCCTTGTTAGCGTGTGAATTGAGCAGCTTTTCTATCTCAATCATTAATTCTGCCATCCCTTTCTCATCAATTTCAGAAAAACGGCCAATTGTTGGGCTATCAATATCCAATACTCCCACCACTTGACCATTGATAGAAAATGGCACCACCAACTCAGAATTACTCGCAGCATCGCAAGCAATGTGACCAGCAAACTCATGGACATCATAAACACGTTGTATACGGTTAGTCGCCGCCGCTGTACCACACACACCTTTTCCTAAGGGGATGCGTACACAAGCTGGTTTTCCTTGAAAGGGACCGAGAACCAGTTGCTCTTCTTTTATTAGGTAAAAACCCACCCAGTTAAGATCTTCAAGCTCCATGTTAAATAAGGCGCTCAAATTGGCAAGATTAGCGATTAAATCCGTTTCAGATTCAACCAGTGCCACCGCCTGCTTGGTAAGACGGCGGTATTCTTCTATGTTCATATAAACTCAACGACCTTTTGAAAACGGAAGACATCTATTTTTGAACAGCGTACAATTTCTCACACGATAAATAGGATGCATTCTCATCATAATGACTAATTCCAATGACACTATTAGCCGCTCTTGGGTAATAAAACAAGTAAAAAAACATCGACCTACACTTCTATTTGCCAATGCGATCGCGGTTATTGCAACGCTGGTTAGTGTCCCTATTCCACTATTAATGCCATTAATGGTCGACGAAGTTCTGCTGAATAAACCCGCTTCTGGTTTGGCGATGATGAATACTATTCTACCGACATCGATGCAAAACCCAACAGGCTATATTGCGCTCACGTTATTGCTAGTGGTCTTGATGCGTAGCGTCAGCCAAGCGCTCAACATACTTCAAAGCCGTCAATTTACTTTGGTGTCCAAAACCATCACCTACCAAATGCGCTGCAAAATGATTGATAAATTAGGACGGATCAGTATCAGGCAGTACGAAACCAAAGGCAGTGGTGGTATTAATGCTCACTTAATCACCGACATCGAAACCATTGATCAATTCATAGGTAGCACACTCAGTAAATTTATCATCAGCCTACTGACCGTGTTAGGCACAGCGGGTGTTTTACTCTGGCTTGAGTGGCGTTTAGGGCTGTTTATTTTATTGGTCAACCCGATTGTGATTTACTTTTCACGTAAACTCGGAAGCAAAGTCAAACATCTGAAAAAGCGAGAAAACCAAGCGTATGAACGCTTTCAAAATCGGCTAGTCGAAACATTAGATGGCATTTATCAATTGCGTGCCGCTAATAAAGAGCGAGAGTTTCTCAATGAACTCAAACAGCAAGCCAACCAAGTCCGAGAGAATGCAGACAAATATGCATGGCAATCAGAGGCTGCAGGGCGCGTCTCATTTCTCCTGTTTTTACTTGGTTTTGAGCTATTTAGAGCGGTCGCGATGCTGATGGTGGTCTTTAGCGACTTGACCATAGGGCAAATTTTCGCCGTTTTCGGTTATTTGTGGTTTATGTTAGGCCCAGTGCAAGAACTGCTGAGTATTCAATTTTCTTGGTACAGTGCAAAGGCGGCCTTTCATCGCATTAATGATCTGCTTGCACTGGAGGAAGAGCCTCGCCCTATTTGCAAAATTAACCCATTCACGGATAACCGCCAGGTCGATGTTGAGGTTTCTCACGTTAATTTTGCCTACGATAGTGAAAAGAGTGTGATCAACGATCTCTCGCTCACGATTCCGGCGGGTAAAAAAGTTGCGTTGGTTGGCGCAAGTGGTGGTGGGAAATCCACGTTGATCCAACTGTTAATTGGTGTGTATCAGCCCAATTCCGGGCAGATCCGTTTTAATGGTGCGACCACTGAAGAGATAAGTTTTGATATTATTCGCGATAACATTGCCGTGGTATTACAACAACCTATACTATTCAACGACACCTTAAGGCATAATTTGACCCTCGGCGGTCAATATGCAGAAGAGGAATTATGGCAAGCGCTGCATATTGCACAACTGGATGATGTGACTGCGAATCTCAGTGACGGTTTAGAAACGCTAGTTGGTCGAAATGGTATTCGCTTGTCGGGCGGACAACGTCAACGTTTAGCCATCGCTCGGATGGTACTGAGCAATCCTAAATTTGTTATTTTGGATGAAGCAACATCCGCGTTAGATACGGTAACTGAAGCGGCATTGCACAATGCTCTGACTGGATTTTTGAAAGGTCGAACTACTTTAATTGTTGCGCACCGCCTTTCGGCAGTGAAACAAGCCGATATAATTTACGTGCTGGAAGATGGTCAAGTTAGCCAAATGGGTACGCATCGAGAATTAGTCGAGCAAGATGGGTTATATCAGACCCTTTATGGAAATCTCCAATCGTACGTTTAGTGATTGGGTAACAATAAATTAGGATGATTGTTTGTCTCAACATTCAGCGCTTATTCAACATCCACAATCACCTAACGGCGTGAGGTTGTGTCACGGCTGTGAATTGGCCGTTGATCTCGTCGAGGTTGAGCATGGAAAAAGTGCCTATTGTCCACGCTGCGGTACCCAACTGTACCGCGGTGGATCTCCCTCTTTGTCTGGGGATTTAGCCGTTGCCATCACTTGCTTGCTACTGTTTATCCCCTCTCATTTTTTTGAATTCATCAGTATTCGCTTGGTTGGGGTGATGATCCCCGCCACCTTGCCATCCGGTGTCTTTGCGCTGGCTGAAGAGGGCTTTGGAGCGCTCGCTTTATTGGTGCTATTTTGCAGCTCTATTGCGCCACTTTTAGTGTGTGGTTCCGTAGTGACCGCTCATATCGCCTTGCGTTATCGATGGTTTTATCTACTGCGTGGCTCACTGATCATTATTCAGCGATTAAAAGCGTGGGTAATGCTCGATGTTTTTTTAGTCAGCGTGGCGGTATCTTGTTTTAAACTTCAAGATTATTCCGACATTTTTATCGGTGTGGGGCTGTATGGTTTAGTCTTGCTGCAACTGGCAACCGTATTGTTAGCGACTCGAGTTAGCGTAAGGCGCTATTGGCAAGCGTGGCAGCCAGAGAATCAATATGCCTTCGAGCGTAAAGAGGTGCATTGCCACCATTGCCATCTTTCACAACCAGAAAATACGCACTGCGTGCGTTGCGCGCAAAAATTATATCACCGGAAACCCAACTCGATACAACGAACTTGGGCCTATTTAATTGCAGCAAGTGTCGCTATTTTCCCCGCGAACCTGATTCCAATATCGATTTTAATTACCAACGGACAGCGATTAGAAGACACCATCTTCTCTGGTGTTGCGTCACTGATTAATAGTGGTATGGTCGGAATTGCAATCATCATTTTTGTGGCCAGTATAATCGTGCCTATTGTAAAAATATTCGGCCTGACCTATCTATTACTGGCGATTAAATTTAAGCGAACAGTTTACCACCGTCAGAGAATGAACATTTATTTCGCGATTAAATGGATCGGCAAATGGTCGGTAATGGATCTGTTTGTCATCTCAATTATGTTGACACTGGTTGATCGCGGTCAAATTCTCGACTTCACTCCCGGTTATGGAGCCGTTGCCTTTGGCTTGGTGGTTGTACTCACCATGCTCGCCACGGAAAGTATGGACCCAAGACTCATCTGGGATAATTACCCAGAAATCGCAGACCAAAACGAGCCTTCACATGAGTAAACAAATTTCAAGCCAGCCCTCATACACTCCCGATGTTAAGCGAAACAGGGGCATCTCACCTTTGTGGATACTGCCCATACTCACCATGGCGCTCGCAGGTTGGTTAGTCGTTAAAGCCATTCACGATGCTGGCGAACGAATCCAGATCTATTTTTCGGACGCACAAGGCTTAGTCGCAGGACGAACAACAATTCGCTACCAAGGGCTCGAAGTCGGCATGGTAAGAGATATTAAACTGTCCGAAGGATTAGAAAACATCTATGTGGAAGCCGATATTTATCCAGAAGCTACTCAGTTACTCAATGACAATACCCGATTTTGGTTAGTGAAGCCAACGGCCAGTTTATCTGGCGTTTCAGGCCTAGATGCGTTGGTTTCAGGAAACTATATTGCGATTCAACCGGGTAACGAAAATAGTTCAGCTGAACACGATAAAGTGTTTAGTGCTTTAGATGGTGCACCTTCTGATCTACTGCCTAATCAAGGGCTTATCATTTCTCTAAAGGCTCGCGATCTCGGAGGTATTTCTGTTGGCTCACAAATCGTCTATAAAAAAATTCCGATTGGTGAAGTGTTTAACTACAAACTCGATGACGATGCAAAGTCGGTACTCATTCAAGCCTCGATAAAAGACGAGTATCGCCACATTATTACCAATGAAAGCCGTTTTTGGAATGTCAGCGGTGTTGGTGCAAGCATTGGCTTTGAAGGTGTTGACGTCCGCTTAGAAAGTTTAAGTGCATTAATCGGTGGTTCAATTGCCGTCGATTCACCGGACGGTGGGGAGCCTGTTGAACAAAATACCCAATTTAGTCTCTATCGCGATTTAAAAACCGCAGGGCGTGGTATCCCTGTGAAAATCACCCTACCCGATCAGCATAATATTAACCAAACTGGTGCCCCCATCATTTACCGAGGAATAGAAGTCGGCCAAATCACGGAATTGCAGCTCAGTAAAAGTCACCAACAGATCATCGCCTCTGCCGCTATCCAACCGGCTTTTAGCGATATGCTCAATTCGGGAAGCCGTTTTGTGTTGGAAGAGGCCAAAGTCTCACTCTCTGGAGTTGAGAACATCGGTAATTTGATCAAAGGGAATTACTTGACACTCATTCCTGGTAAGGGCGAAAAGGCCAGAAGTTTCACTGCAATTCGCCAATTTGAATTTAATCAGTCACAAGCAAAATCGATTGCTATCAAACTTACAGCTGAAAGCTCATATGGCTTAGATGTGGGCAGCCAGATTTTGTATCGAGGCATCTCGGTAGGTTCAGTAATTGACGTAAAGTTGCAGCAAGACAGTGTTGTGCTCAATACGCTGATTGATGAAGAGTACTCATCACTCATACGCTCACAGAATCGTTTTTACATTACAGGCTCGGCCACCGCGGAGCTCACCGAATCAGGCCTTAATGTTTCGATCCCTCCAGCCAAACAACTGCTCGCCGGCTCAATCAGTTTCATCAGCGAAGGCGCTGAAAATGCGAGTAATGAGTACCCGCTATATCAAAGTAAATCCTTAGCTGAGCTTGCAAAATATAATCAAAGCGGCTCACAGACACTGACTCTTTTTGCCGACGAGCTTCCTCCCATCAATCCGGGCAGCCCGCTCCTATACCGTAATCTTCAAGTAGGCAGTGTTTTTGGCTTTAAGCTCACGAAAGAAGGTGTGAAAATCGAGGTCAAAATAGAGAATCAATATCGCCATCTGATTACGAATCAAACTGTTTTTTGGAACCGTTCTGGCGTCGAAATTAATGCAACACTTGCAGGCGTAAAAGTCAAAGCCGCTCCTTTAAAAACATTAATTCAAGGAGGCATTGCATTTGATTCGTTGCAAGGCATTGATAACAAAGATCAGAATTTGTGGAAGCTCTATGACAGCTACGATCAAGCACGTAAGGCGGGCCAAGAAATCATCTTAACGGCCGATTCATCCTTTGGCATTACGCTAGGAACATCCATCAAATATAACAATATCACTGTGGGAGAGGTTGTTTCTGTAACACCCGATTTCAAGACAAACCAAGTTACACTCCAAGCGAGAATTGAGCCTAGCTACGCATTAGGCATTGCCAGAAATGGCTCTCACTTTTGGGTAGCGAAAACTAAGATTGGCTTCAATGGTGTTGAAAATCTGCAAAACTTACTCAGTTCCAGCATTGAGGTCCAACCTGGGTTTGGCGATGTGCAGTATCAATTTGAACTAGAAAAACAGCCACAACAAGCACTCGGTATTGAATTCACCTTACAAAGTGAAACACGAGGATCAGTGACTGAAGATAGCCCGGTTCTCTACCGTGAAATGGAAGTGGGCAAAGTAACCCATGTTGCTCTAGGAGACTTTGCAGACCGCGTCATGTTTACCATTGAAATCCAAAAAGAGTTCGCTTATCTGGTTCGCAGCAATAGCGTATTTTGGAACACTTCTGGCGTCGATGTATCCATCGGTTTATCTGGTGCAAATATAAAAGCAGGCACGTTAGACAGCATCATGAAAGGCGGAATTACATTTGCCACTCCAGAGCAAAAACAGCTACAGCCTATCGCTAAACAAGGCCAAGCATTTTACTTATATCCTGAAGCCAAACCAGAATGGCGCCAATGGCGAACAGCCATACCAAAACCTTAAAGGGTTAACCTTGATTCTTATAAAATGCAGCTGATCGGCTGCATTTTTTATTATTTTGATCTCATCACGATTCTTATATAATCCGGCCTCAACTCCCAGACGAGATACTGCTTTGCACGCCAATATAACCCTACCTGAACCTTTTCTTGCGACAATTGAAGCGATACTGCCCACACATTTAACGATGAGTGATTTTATTGCAGCTTGCCAGCGTCCTTTGCGTAAAAGTATCCGAGTCAACACGCTAAAAATCTCTGTCGATAGCTTTTGTCAACGCGCCATAGAAAAAGGGTGGGCTTTATCACCAGTGCCTTGGTGTAATACGGGTTTTTGGATTGAAGCCGATGAGTCTGTCGTACCTTTAGGTAATACCGCCGAACATATGGCAGGTCTTTTTTACATTCAAGAAGCCAGTTCTATGATGCCAGTATCCGCTCTTTTCACTGGCGGCGAATCGTTCAATTCAGTACTCGACATGGCGGCGGCTCCGGGTTCAAAAACAACGCAAATTGCGGCGTGTATGGAAAATGAAGGCGTATTAGTCGCCAACGAATTTTCAGCCAGCCGTGTTAAAGTACTGCATGCTAATATCGAACGCTGCGGTGTACGTAACAGTGCACTGAGCAATTTTGATGGTCGAGTCTTTGGCGGTTGGTTACCGGAACAATTTGATGCGGTGTTAATAGATGCTCCATGCTCAGGAGAAGGTACCATCCGTAAAGATCCTGATGCGATGAAAAACTGGAGCAAAGAATCTGTATTGTCGATTTCCACAACACAAAAAGATTTGATTGAAAGTGCGTTTCAAGCTTTAAAGCCCGGCGGTGTGATGGTCTACTCAACCTGTACATTGAGTACAGAAGAGAACCAACAAGTGTGCTTGCATCTAAAAGAAAAATATCCACAATCAGTTGAATTTGTTTCCCTTAGCTCATTGTTTGAGGATGCAAAAGCATCTATTACAGACGAAGGGTTTTTGCATGTATTCCCTCAAACTTATGATTGTGAAGGTTTTTTTGTTGCGAAAATCCGTAAACTTAGCTCTGTACCCCACCCTGAAGTCAACAAACGCTTAGGTCAATTTCCTTTTGCGAAAGCCAACCTTAAACTCACACAAGAGATCACGGATCAACTCATGAAAACGTTTGAAGTTGCGATCCCCGATGATACCAGTGTCTGGCTACGTGATAATGATGTATGGTTATTTCCAAACGCACTGGAACCTATGCTCGGCAAATTCCGCTTCTCTCGCATGGGGATAAAAATCGCTGAAACACATAAAAAAGGTTATCGCTGGCAACATCAAGTCGCTACATCATTAGCGACTGGTAACGAATCAAACTGCATCACACTATCGATTGAAGAAGCGCGAGATTGGTACATGGGCAGAGATGTCAGACCAGCACTACAAACTGGCACTGGCGAAGTGCTGGTTAAACTCGGTAACGATGTGATTGGCCTAGGGAAATGGGTAGGAAACCGCATAAAAAATGGTTTACCAAGAGAACTCGTTAAAGATAAAAATTTGTTTTAACATGCCCCAAAATAGGACAAAAATCTAGAAAACACGCGCACTTCTAGCGATAACAACTATACTTACAGGGAAGCATAAGTACGACTATTTTAATAATTAGCGTAGGCTCAAATGAGCCATTCCCCTAGGCCCAAAAACGGAAAAGTTTCGGGCCTTTTTTTATCGTCAAGGAAAATAGATTGCAACAGGAGGTGAACGCCTCAGCTATACAAGATGAATTCCATCTTCCCCAATGGTAATTTTTCCCTGCTTGTACAAACCACCAATGCTCTTCTTAAAGGTTCCCTTACTGGTACGGAACATCGAAAAAATAGCTTCTGGTGTCGATTTATCACTTAATGGAAGAAAACCACCCTTTTTCTCAAGTAACTCTATGATCTTAGTGCTTAGCTCATCCATTTTTGCTACGCCAATTTTTTGCAGAGCTAGGTCAATTTTTCCATCTTCACGGATATTTTTGATGTAGCCTTTTAAGGTCTTACCAATAAACAACTTACCAAACACATCTGATGGGAAAATCATCCCCCAGTGCTCGCCATTGATGATGGCCTTGTATCCGAGTTCTGAGTGTTCTGCAATTAATAGATCAACTTGCTGATTCTGCGTATAGTTTGCAGGGGTTTTGTCCAGCCACTTGTTGAATTTAGTTGTGCCTACGATGCGGCCGGAAGCCTTATCAGTGTAGACATACACTAAAATCATTTGTCCTTCTTTAAAACGAGCACGCTGTTCGCTGTAAGGCACCAATAAATCTTTACCCTTCAGACCCCAATCAACAAAAACACCAGTGCTATTCACACCCTGAACTTTCATCAATCCCCACTCGCCTACTTTTGCAATCGGTTTTTCAGTCGTCGCGGCAAGTTGATTGTCTGAATCGAAATACAAAAATACGTCTATTTTCTGCCCCAATCCAACCCCATCTGGGGTAAATCGTTTAGGCAGTAAAGTGGTTCCAAAATCTTCAGCATCCAAAAATACGCCGAAATCAGCAATCTTTACGACTTCTAAACTGTTTATTTGACCAACGTTAATCATTTACTATGTCTCACCTCAATTTTGCAGAGATTATACGTGATCTCTGTTATCCTTTCCTGCATTCAAGGGAAAAATAAGCATTTTTTCAGGAGCTTTCTTTGGTTAATGTCGATAAGCAAGATACCATCACGCTTAAAATTTCACATGCCATGTCTCAGAGCAAAGAACTTGATCTAGACATTTACCTATTCATTCCCGGTGATTTAGGTCTAACACCCGAAATACTTCCTGAATCTGACTTTTACTATAGCTTCATCCACCAAGAGCGTGCGTATTACAGTGATAAAACGTTACTGCCCTTAGTGCACAGCCGACTTGCACAACGAGGCCATCTCTCTTCTACTCAGTATCGAGTCAGTTTGAGTTTATTTGCTTATCAGTATGTTATCGCTCTAGATAAAGCTGTAGTACAACTCAATACGACGAGTGACACCGTCACATCAGATGAAGTTGATAGTGTCATTGAACTCTCTTTAGATATTTTGAAAAGATTGCGCCGCAGCATTCCTTATGAAGAGAGCTTAAAACGCTATTACGCCAATATTGATAACTATTTATCTTGGTATACTGAGCAAAAGTTTCTTTCCCTAGTCGCACACATGAACCGCGATGGTGAATATAAAACCATCAAAGAGCGTCTAATTACACTGGTTGAAAAAGAACAGGCACATCGTAAACTTAACAATTACAACTCAGCAAAGGCAGGGGAAGACATCACTCGGCTGAGTAACAAGATGCGCCTACTACGCCGTTTAATCGAGCATCCCATTGTGCTTAATGAACACGTCACTTCTTTAGGTAATAACATGAAGCGTGCCGTAAAAGGCATCGCGACTGGGCTTGTAATGCTGTTTGTCACCGTCATCGCCATTACAGCTCGCGACTATTGGGGGGAAATCACCGCCTCTTTTATCATCGCTATGTCGTTTGTTTATGCATTACGCGAGATCTTTAAAGATGACTTACGCGATATGCTGTGGCGCTGGATCCGTAAAGGAAAACCTAAATGGAAGCGTCGTTACATAGACCCAACGACCGGAAAATCTGTGGGTTACAAAATTGAATGGCTTGATTATACCAACCTGAGTAAATTACCAGACAGAATCAAAACAATTCGAAAGAAACGCATTGTTCAAAGGGAGGAACAGGTACTTCACTATCGCTCAGAAACGGCCATGTCAACCTCACGCTTCATGAGTGGCTATGAGGAAACACGCGAAACTTTACACATTGATCTACGCCCGATTACCCGTTTGATGGACAAAGGCTCTAATCGCATTTATCAGTTAAGTGGTGGTCAAGTGAGTCGAGAAACCGTAGAAAAACGGCACTTGCTTAACTTGATTATCAAAGAAGATAACCATAAAGAAGAGCCCCGCTACTACCGTTGGAAAATTGTTTTAAATAGAAATAAGATTGTCGACATTGAACCGATAGAATTAAGCGAGTAGTCTCTAATTCAGCCTTATTTACCAATACGCTTTAACGATAAAGTAAGATGAAACTCCGCCATAGGCTCGTCACCATGCAATGAAGGACAGGTTGCAATAATCTTTACTGTCTGATTGACTCGCTCTCCGGTCGCGATAGTTTCATCAAGCATACTGTCTATTAGCTGGCCATCATGGCAATGAAAATGAACATCCGCCTCCGGCCTTTTTAAAAACTCCGCACTAACCGCTTTAAACGCCAACGATACTTTGGAGCCACGCTGTTGTGCTTTATGCATTGCCATAAAACCGCCCGCTACGTCTGCACCAACGGCTAACACACCAAAATACATACTATTTAAATGATTTTTATTGCGACGTTTAAGTGGAATTCGAATTTCTACAGAGCGTTCGTTTAGCACTAAAATCTTTGGCCTGCAGGACCAAATCAATGGCACTTTTAAAAAACCAAACAGATTTAAGTAAAGATTCGCTTTTGTTAATGGGGAGAGCATGAGGCTTGACCTTTTCAATATGGTTGTCGGACCAGTTCAAGGTATACGCTGTGAAATGTCAATAAGTTGTTACAAAAAGTTAGGGTTGAGCGCAGCTATTCTGCGCCCAAATCAGATCATTACATTTTTACCACAACATCAGCCTGAACACTTTCAGCTAAGTGCTCCTGCAGCTTTGGATAACTTGCGAGTGCTTGGGTGACGACCAAAATCGGCTTATTCGCATGACGTGCCGCTTTTGATGCTAAATCGAGCAGCGTGATGACCGCCTCACTCTCTGGATTAAACAAATGGGAAAGTTCGGGATTCTCTTTATCAATACCTAAGGTGTATTGTGTTAAGTTATCGATGTTGATGACCACACCATCAAAATAGTGCATCAAACGCTCTGCCAACAATGCCGCTGATGGAACATCGCAAGAATAAAGCACTTTCAAACCATCTAAACTCCGAGGTAAAGACTGCTCTGCCAGTCGGTCAATGATCGTAGCCGCATCACTTAATGTTCGAACAAATGGCACCACAATTTCGATGTTCAATCCTTGCTTGCGCAATGCCTTGATCACAGCGCATTCATAACTAAACGCTTTTGCATACTGGTTGGAAGAAAAACGCGATACGCCACGCACTCCCATCGCTGGGTTAATTTCATCCGTTTCAACACTTCCACCGATCAACGCTTTATAAGTGTAACTATCTGCATCACTCAAACAGACACGAATCGTAGTGTGATTTTTTTGAACCGCTGCCACGACTCTATCAACAATGGTTGACGTAAAATGCTCCGCCACCGCTTTGTCATCAAGAATGGATTGCAAAGAGCCTTGCTCAAGTTCAGTTAGATTCGCAAAATGTTGCTCAATCGAAGGATGATAAAACAACGAATCTAAAATAATGTCGGACAGCGATACATACAAATGCTGGGCATTTCCACTTGATTCAATTGCCGCTGGAAGGGCATCACCTAAGATCAACTGAGGGTGGATTGTATCATGTTGTGCCAAACTCATTCATTACTCCCTACATTTTTAATTATCTTGCTCAGGAAAATACCCATAGCCGAGTATTAATTCAAGTAAAAGTAAATATTTATGGCGAATTTATGAATAAAATTTCACCTTACGGATGATAAGCAATAAGTTTTCCGTTTTGGAGTTTATTCCTATTGCCAATTCCGTTATCTTTACCGCTTCGCAATAAGAGTACAGGCTTTACCATGCCATTAAAAACAGATGAATTAAGAACTCAAGCCTTGGGCCCAATGCCGACTCCGGCAGAGCTTGGAAATGCGCATCCGATCACAGACGACGTAGCAGAGCGCATCGCAAACTCACGCCGTCAAATTGAAAATATTCTGACTGGTCACGATGATCGCTTGTTAGTCATTGTCGGTCCGTGTTCAGTACACGACACTGAAGCCGCAATGGATTACGCTCAACGTTTGAGTGCGATCCAAGACCAATATAAAAATGAACTGTTTATCGTCATGCGTACCTATTTCGAGAAACCACGCACCGTTGTGGGCTGGAAAGGTTTGATTACGGATCCCAATCTGGATGGTTCATATGCACTGGAAACAGGGCTCAATAAAGCACGGAAATTATTATTAGATATCAACAAGCTAGGCCTTGCTACTGCGACTGAATTTTTAGACATGATCACCGGGCAATACATCGCAGATCTCATCACGTGGGGAGCTATTGGTGCACGTACTACGGAATCTCAGATACACCGAGAAATGGCGTCTGCGCTGTCATGCCCTGTCGGTTTTAAAAATGGCACGAATGGCAACATCAAAATTGCTATTGATGCCATTCGAGCGGCCCAAGCATCGCATTACTTTTACTCACCGGATAAAAATGGCCGTATGACCGTTTATCGTACCAGTGGTAACCCCTTTGGCCATGTTATTTTACGCGGTGGTGATACAGGGACAAACTATGACGCTGACTCCGTATCTGCAGCCTGCGAGCAACTGATCGAATTCGGCTTAGCCCCGCGCCTCATCGTAGATTTTAGCCACGCGAATTGCCAAAAGCAGCATAGAAAACAGATAGATGTAACGGCCGACATCTGCACACAAATACGTACAGGTAAGGATTTCGTTGCTGGTATTATGGCTGAAAGCTTCATTATCGAAGGTAATCAGCCAATGCATGACTTAAATAACCTCACCTATGGTCAATCGATTACCGATCCATGCTTAGGATGGGATGACACAGCAACTATGCTGGATATGCTGGCACAAGCGATCACTGACCGCCGTAACTTAAAATAAATACTAAGCAATAGATAAGGAAACACCATGCCTTCTTTTGATATCGTTTCAGAAGTCGATACTGTTGAACTTCGTAATGCTGTCGATAATGCAAACCGAGAGCTTTCTACTCGTTTTGATTTTCGTAATGTAGAAGCTGGATTTGAACTCAAAGATGAAGTTGTAAAACTGTCTGCAGAAGATGATTTTCAATTGGGTCAAATGATGGATATTTTACGTGGCAACCTCGCGAAACGAGGTGTTGATGCCAAAGCGATGGAAGCGAAAGATTCTGTACATTCCGGCAAGCGCTGGTTTAAAGATGTCCAATTTAAACAAGGACTGGACCCGTTAACCTCAAAGAAAGTGGTAAAAGCCATTAAGGATGCCAAGCTCAAAGTCCAAGCATCCATTCAAGGTGAAAAAGTAAGAGTAACGGGTAAAAAGAGAGATGATTTACAATCAGTGATCGCTCTAATGCGTGAATCGGATATGGGCCAGCCATTCCAGTATGACAATTTCCGAGACTAACAGCACCACGAATAAAATATCAAAGCCACCTCACTAGGTGGCTTTTCAATCACTGATAACTATCATTTACAATGAATCGATTCCTTCCTTCTGACTTCGCTTGGTATAACGCTTGGTCTGCACTCTCCATTGCACTCTGCCACGACAACGCCAACTTAGACACCGACTTCTCAGCAATTGCTCCAATGGAAACAGTTACAGGAACCCGCTGCCCTGCCCAGTAAAATGATGTTTGTTCGACTTGAGCACGAATTCTCTCCAAGACTTCTTTAATATGAGCTTCTGGTGTACTAATGATCATCACAAACTCTTCACCTCCCCACCTCATAAGTAGATCTTCAGGTCGAAGCTGCTGTTTCAGAATGGTAGATAATGCCCTTAACACTTCATCCCCCGCCTCATGACCATACTGATCATTTATTTTTTTGAAATAGTCGACATCAATTATGGCTAATAAATGTGGTTTATTATTAGTTGTTTCTTCCTGATAAGAAAACCAAGTATCAAGATATCTTCGGTTATACAAATCCGTGAGTGGGTCATGTGTAGATTCAACTTCTAACTTTGCATGATCCTGCTGTAAAGTTGAGTGTTTGATTTTAACTTTTTTATACTTTCGATCACTAATTAAAGATACAAAGCTAATA